>NZ_JANLGL010000319.1:0-4721 GCF_024655625.1 Pseudomonas sp. 18.1.10 | reverse complement strand
TCAGTCGACATATTGGGTGACTGGTAGACCGCATTCGCGGGCAAGCCCGCTCCCACATTTGCCTTGTGTTGTCCTGAAAGGCCTATTCCAGAGCCATTTTTAATGGGTAATTAAGGGCTGTTTATAGTGTGACCAAATATTGTAGGACAGTCGCGAATATGACTGTGGGGCCTGCGTTTGGCTCTAGGCGGCCCTTGGCAAAGCTGCTACTCTCGGCGCGCTTTGTGACGTCTAGGCCTGCTTGAAAGCGCCAGATTCACCTAAAAAAACATACACCAATAATAATCGCATCAAATGCGATGATGAATTCGCGTCGCTGAGGAGTGGGCTTCCATGAACGAAGACTTTTGGAAGGATAAGTACCCCGCCGGGATTGCTCCAGAGATCAATCCAGACGAGTATCCAAATATTCAGGCGGTACTGAAACAGTCCTGCCAGCGCTTCGCCAACAAACCGGCTTTCAGCAACCTGGGCAAGACAATCACCTACGGTGAGTTGTACGAATTGTCCGGTGCATTCGCCGCGTACCTGCAACAACACACCGACTTGAAGCCCGGCGATCGCATCGCCGTGCAGTTGCCCAACGTCCTGCAATACCCGGTCGCCGTCTTTGGTGCCATCCGGGCGGGCCTGATCGTGGTCAACACCAACCCGCTGTACACCGCGCGGGAAATGGAACACCAATTCAACGACTCCGGTGCCAAGGCCCTGGTCTGCCTGGCCAACATGGCGCACCTGGCCGAAAAAGTCGTGCCCAAGACCGCCGTCAAGCACGTGATCGTCACCGAAGTCGCCGACCTGTTGCCGCCGCTCAAGCGCTTGCTGATCAACAGCGTCATCAAGTACGTGAAGAAAATGGTCCCGGCCTATCACCTGCCAGACGCGATCAAGTTCAACGACGTGCTGGCCAAGGGGCATGGTCAACCGGTCAGCGATGCCAGCCCGGCGAGCGGCGATGTTGCCGTGCTGCAATACACCGGCGGCACCACCGGCGTGGCCAAGGGCGCGATGCTCACCCACCGCAACCTGGTCGCCAACATGCTGCAATGCAAGGCGCTGATGGGCTCCAACCTCAACGAAGGCTGCGAGATCCTGATCACGCCGCTGCCGCTGTACCACATCTATGCGTTCACCTTTCATTGCATGGCGATGATGTTGATCGGCAACCACAACATCCTCATCAGCAACCCGCGCGACCTGCCGGCGATGGTCAAGGAACTGTCGAAGTGGAAGTTCAGCGGCTTTGTCGGCCTGAACACGCTGTTCGTGGCGTTGTGCAACAACGAGGCGTTCCGCAAGCTGGATTTCTCTGCATTGAAAGTCACCCTGTCGGGCGGCATGGCCCTGCAACTGGCGGCCGCCGAGCGTTGGAAGGCCGTAACCGGTTGTGGCATCTGCGAAGGCTACGGCATGACCGAAACCAGCCCCGTTGCCACCGTGAACCCGATCCAGCATATCCAGGTCGGCACCATCGGCATTCCCGTACCGTCCACCGTGTGCAAAGTCATCGCCGATGATGGCACCGAGTTGCCGCTGGGCGAAACCGGCGAGCTGTGCGTGAAGGGCCCGCAGGTGATGAAGGGCTACTGGCAGCGCCAGGACGCCACCGACGAGATGCTCGACAGCGAAGGCTGGTTGAAGACCGGCGACATCGCGATCATCCAGCCGGACGGCTACATGCGCATTGTCGACCGCAAGAAGGACATGATCCTGGTCTCGGGCTTCAACGTGTACCCCAATGAGCTGGAAGACGTGCTGGCCGGCCTGCCGGGCGTGCTGCAATGCGCGGCCATCGGTGTGCCGGACGAGAAGTCCGGGGAGATCATCAAGATCTTCATCGTGGTCAAGCCGGGTGCCACCTTGACCAAGGACCAGGTGATGGAGCATATGCGCGCCAACGTCACCGCCTACAAGGTGCCCAAGCTCGTGGAATTCCGCGATGCCTTGCCGACCACCAACGTGGGCAAGATCCTGCGCCGTGAGTTGCGTGATGAAGAGTTGAAGAAGCTCGGCCTCAAGAAGTGACCCAATAAAAAACCCCGCGAATGCGGGGTTTTTTATTGCCGGCTGATTCCCGGGATTGGATTGGAATGCAATCCCATGTGGGAGCTGGCTTGCCTGCGATGGCGGTATACCTGCCAGCCCAGTAGTGACTGAAGAACCGCTATCGCAGGCAAGCCAGCTCCCACACAAGCCAATCTCCCACAGTTTTTAAACCGGGTTTTTACAGGGCAAATTGCGCGAAATTGATGCCCGCACCGGCTGGCCGCACATCTTTGAGGAACGAATCCTTATCCGCGCTCAGCTCCAGGGTGATCTCCGGCTTGCGCTTGTGCGCATTGCGCACCACCAAGCCTTCGATGTGCTCACGCAGGAACACGGTCGGCACCTTCAGGTGCAGTAGCTGGTCAGTTTCAGCGTTGTGCATCAACAGGTGAATCCACTCGTACTGGCCCACGCCAATGCGCACCACCGGCAGGTCGAACCACCAGATGTTGCGTCGGCTGTCCAGGTCGGTGAAGTGGCAGTTGTTGACGCCGAGTACGGCACCGCCCAGTTCGGTGTTTCTGCGGGCGATGGCCTGTGCTTTATTGAGTTTCATAACCTTCCTACGGGATCTGTTATTCAGCGTTTCAGCCTGAATCTGCCGGGCATTCTCGTGGGTTGGCCGCAAAACATAAAGCCAAACCTGCGCCTGGCGATGAAATGCGCCTCGAAAAATAATTGAAACTCTGCCGGACAGCGCCGGGTCAATCTCTAGGTAATGACCAAAACCCTTGATTGTTCTTCTGGAGAAATACCATGGGCAGCACAGCGGATAAGGCAAAAGGTTTGAAAGACGAAGCCGTCGGCAACATCAAGCAAGGCGTCGGCAAAGTCACCGGCAATGACAAACTGCGCGCTGAAGGCGTGGTGCAGGAAAAGAAAGGCCAGGTCGAAAAAGCCATTGGCGACACCAAGGACGCCGTCAAGAAAGCCGTCAAATAGGCGGGTACTTGAGCAGCGACAGCGGCCATCCACGGATGGCCGTTTTTATGTCACCGGATGCAGTTAAAGTTTCGAAATTGTTTCAAGGTCGCCAAATAAGCTACCTTGATGTAGAAAACGGCCCCTGAGTCGCCCTTGAACTCAATCTTTTTGCGGCGAAAGGAGACGCTATGATTTTTCCGGTCCTCAACGGCCTCAAGCTCCACAAAGTACTGGTGCGCACCGTCAAAGAGTTTGTCGATGACGAGATGTCCACCTACGCCTCGGCGTTGGCCTACCAGATGCTGTTCTCGCTGTTTCCCTTCCTGCTGTTCCTCATCGCCCTGATCGGTTTCCTGCACCTGCCCGACTTCTTCACCTGGCTGCGCTTGCAGTCGGAGCTGGTGTTGCCGCCCCAGGCCCTGGAGCAGGTCAACCCGGTGATCGATCAGTTGCAGCAGTCCAAGGGTGGCCTGCTCTCGGTGGGTATCGTGATTGCCCTGTGGACCGCATCGGCCGGCGTGCGCCTGATGATGAGCGCGATGAACGCCGCTTATGACGTGGTCGAAGGCCGGCCGATCTGGAAGCGCTTCCCGCTGTCGATTTTCTACACCGTGGGCATCGCCGGCATGCTGCTGGCTGCCGCCGCGCTGATGGTGCTCGGCCCGCAAGTGATGGAGTGGCTGGCCGGGCAGATCGGCATGCAGGAATTTGTGGTCACTCTGTGGACCATCGTACGTTGGCCCTTAATCGTGATTTTGCTGATGTTCGCCGTGGCCCTCATGTACTACGTGATGCCCGACGTAGAACAGAAGTTTCGCTTTATCACCCCAGGCTCCGTGCTGGCGGTGGTGGTGTGGATCATCGCGTCCCTGGGTTTTGGCTACTACGTGAAAACCTTCGCCGACTACAACGCCATGTATGGCAGTATCGGTGCGATCATCGTGTTACTGCTGTACTTCTATATTTCCGCCGCCGTGTTGCTGCTGGGCGCGGAGATGAATGCCGTGATCGAGCACATGTCGGCCGAAGGCAAGGCGCCGGGTGCCAAGGATTTCGATGAGCCGCCGCAGGAAAAACAACATGTCTCGGGCCTCGGCCGGGACCACTCCAAGCCCACCACTGATGAAGTCTGATCGATGATCCGTGAAATCCTGAAAATGGGCGACGAGCGCCTGCTGCGCATCGCGCCACCGGTGCCCCCGGAAATGTTCGACAGCCCCGAGCTGTGGCAATTGATCGACGACATGTTCCAGACCATGGAACACGTCGGCGGTGTCGGCCTGGCCGCGCCGCAGATCGGCGTTGACCTGCAACTGGTGATCTTTGGTTTTGAAGCCAGCGAACGCTACCCGGACGCACCGCCGGTGCCGCAGACCATCCTGATTAACCCACTTATCACGCCGTTGAGTCCGGTGCTGGAAGAGGGCTATGAAGGTTGCCTGTCCGTGCCCGGTTTGCGCGGGGCGGTGGACCGTTACCAGCAGATCCGCTACGAAGGTTTCGACCCCAAGGGCGAGCCGATCGTGCGGGTGGCCGACGGTTTCCATGCGCGGGTGGTGCAGCATGAGTGCGATCACCTGATCGGGCGGTTGTACCCGTCGCGGATCACCGATTTCACCAAGTTCGGCTTTATCGAAGTGATGTTCCCGGACATGGACCCCACTGCTGACGAATAACCCCCAGACACACTGAAATCCAAAATGTGGGAGCGGGCTTGCTCGCGAATGCGGTGGGCCAGTCAACATATGCGG
>NZ_JANLGL010000318.1:0-4728 GCF_024655625.1 Pseudomonas sp. 18.1.10 | reverse complement strand
TCAGTTAACAGATATTCAACTGACCCACCGTATTCGCGAGCAAGCCCGCTCCCACAAGGTTTTGCAGTGAATCAGTCAGCTGCGAGCCACGACCCGCAACACCAAAAAATGACGCCCAAGTCACAATTCCACGCATCCCCCCGCCCCCACGGCGATTTATGTAGTGACCAAAAATAATCACTACATAATCGTTGACGTAACCTTTTTGTCCTTGCATTATCGAGACGTCTCCCGGATCGGGAACGTTGGTAACAAGCGTTTTGAAAGAGCTCGTCTGACCGCCGAGCTGTTTTTTCCGGATGTGCACTGCCCACAAGGCAGATTGATGAAGCTGACCGGCCCGCAAGGATCGGTACAAGGAGCTCAAACGCTGCTTGTCTTCGTTATGAAACCATTGCGTAGCAGTTCATCAGCAAGACTACATGCATCAGGTTCAAGACCCTGCCCGTATTCGGCAGACCGTCACTGACGCCCGGTTTTCGTAACCGGAGACAACTAAGCAGTTTTAACGAATCAATTGATAGATCGCCAACTGGTCAAGGGGCTTACACATGAATCTGAACAACCAACCAACTATCGACGAATTGGCTGAGATGTTCGCAGCGCAGAAAGACACACTCGACGACCATATCCTGTGGATTGGCAAATCGGGCGAAGTGCAACTTGACTGCCTGGCGCCCAATACCCAAGAAGCCGAATTTGACCGCAATAACCGTGAACTGGCAGCGCGCCTGAAGGTGTACCGCCGGGGCCAGGGTTATGTCGGCAAGAAGGCTGCGGCTGATCGCAACTTTATCGAACAAGTATTCGACACACTTAACAATGCCTGGGCAACCGTCAAGGACAGCTCGCAAGTTAAAGTGATTGATCGCTACTACTAAAAAGTAACTTGTACACTCCTGTGGGAGCTGGCTTGCCAGCTCCCACACTTGTTTGTGGTGTATTCAGAACGTCGGAAACCGCCCCTTCGCCGCCTCATCCCGAAAGATATCAAACAGCACTTGTGCCGCCGCCGACAGTTCATGCCCCGGTTTGGTCAGCACACCTATCGGGCGCTCGATCACCGGATCGCACAATGTGATGCAATGGGCACCCGCCTCTTCCATCTGCCGCGCGCACAACGCGGGCACGGCGCTGACCCCCAAACCGCTCGCCACCATCTTGCCCACCGTCGCCAGTTGATGGCTTTCCAGCGCCACCGGCAGCTTCATCTGCAAGGCACCCAGGTGCTCCTCCAGCATCACGCGCACGGTCGAAGGCCGTTGCAAGGTGATGAAGGGATGTTCCAGCAGGGTTTTCCAATCAACTTCACTGCAGTGCGCCAGCGGCGAATCGCCCGGCACCACGGCAATGAAACGGTCCAGATACAGCGGCGTAAACGCCAGCGAAGATCCCTCCGAGGGCTCGAACGCCACACCCAACTCGACCTGACGGTCGCGCACCATCTCCAGCACCTGCTCGTTAATCAAGTCATGCACGGTCACATTCACCTGAGGATAACGCGCGCGGAATATCTTCAGGATCGGCGGCAGCAGGTTGCCGGCAAACGAGGGCATCGCCGCCACCGTCACCCGCCCGCGTTGCAGGGTGAAGCGCTGGCGCAGTTCGTCTTCGGCGTTGTCCCAATCGGCAATCAAGCGGCGTGCCAGGGGCAACAGGGATTCACCTTCGGGCGTGAGCGCGACGTTGCGGGTATTGCGACTGAACAGGCGCCCGCCCAGCCCTTCTTCCAGGCCCTTGATGGTCAGGCTGAGGGCCGATTGGGAGAGGTGCAGACGCTCGCAGGCGGCGGCAAAACTCAGGCTCTGGGCCACGGCGAGAAAGGCGCGCATCTGTTTAACGGTCATGAGGCTGCTCCGGGCGACGGCTCGACTATGCTGTTTTTTAAATCAATCAACCTTAAAAAACAACTTAACAAATCAATCCAGCAGCGCAACACTCGATCCATTGGCTGGCCCACAAACAATAAAAGAGGTGCATATGGCAGGTTTCGATAAACGCGTGGCGTCCTATGAAGAAGCGCTGGCAGGCCTGGAAGACGGCATGACCGTGCTCTCCGGTGGTTTTGGCCTGTGCGGCATTCCAGAAAACCTCATCGCCGAGATCAAGCGCAAAGGCACCCGCGACCTGACCGTGGTTTCCAACAACTGCGGCGTCGATGGTTTTGGCCTGGGCGTGCTGCTGGAACAAAAGCAGATCAGCAAGGTGATCGCGTCCTACGTCGGCGAAAACGCCCTGTTCGAAAAGCAGTTGCTCAGCGGCGAGATCGAAGTGGTGCTGACCCCCCAAGGCACCCTGGCAGAGAAAATGCGCGCAGGCGGCGCCGGCATCCCGGCCTTCTTCACCGCCACCGGCGTCGGCACGCCCGTTGCCGAGGGCAAGGAAACCCGCGAATTCAACGGCCGCCCGTACCTGATGGAAGAATCCATCACCGGCGACTTCGCCATCGTCAAAGGCTGGAAAGCCGACCACTTCGGCAACGTCATCTATCGCCACACCGCCCAGAACTTCAACCCGCTGGCCGCCACTGCCGGCAAGATCACCGTGGTCGAAGTCGAGGAAATCGTCGAACCGGGCGAGCTGGACCCGGCGCAGATCCACACCCCTGGCATCTACGTCGACCGGATCATCTGCGGCACGTTCGAGAAGCGCATCGAACAGCGCACCGTGCGCAAATAATCCGCCTCCAGCCCGAACAATAAGGACTCAGAACATGGCTCTTACCCGCGAACAAATGGCTCAACGCGTCGCCCGCGAAATGCAGGACGGTTTCTACGTCAACCTCGGTATCGGCATCCCGACCCTGGTGGCCAACTACATCCCCGACGGCATGGAAGTGATGCTGCAATCGGAAAACGGCCTGCTGGGCATGGGACCGTTTCCGACCGAAGACACCATCGATGCCGACATGATAAACGCCGGCAAACAGACGGTCACCGCGCGCATCGGCGCGTCGATCTTCTCCTCCGCCGAGTCCTTCGCGATGATTCGCGGCGGCCACGTCGACCTCACCGTGCTCGGCGCCTTTGAGGTGGACGTCCAGGGCAACATCGCCTCGTGGATGATCCCCGGCAAACTGGTCAAGGGCATGGGCGGCGCCATGGACCTGGTGGCCGGTGCAGAAAACATCATCGTAATCATGACCCATGCGTCCAAGGACGGTGAGTCCAAATTGCTCAGCCAGTGCAGCCTGCCGCTGACCGGCGCGAATTGCATAAAGCGTGTACTGACGGACCTGGCGTACCTGGAAATCGAAAATGGCGCTTTTGTCCT
Source organism: Pseudomonas sp. 18.1.10 (assembly GCF_024655625.1). Taxonomy (NCBI): domain Bacteria; kingdom Pseudomonadati; phylum Pseudomonadota; class Gammaproteobacteria; order Pseudomonadales; family Pseudomonadaceae; genus Pseudomonas; species Pseudomonas sp. 18.1.10. The sequence goes on along the minus strand of NZ_JANLGL010000318.1, from coordinate 1,455 downwards.
CAAGGAACGCGCACCTGGCGTCAGCGTTGAAGAGATTGTAAGCAAGACCGCCGGTAAACTGATCGTCCCGGACCACGTTCCAGAAATGCACTTCCAGTGAGGACAGATCTCATGCAAGACGTCGTGATTGTTGCTGCCACCCGCACCGCCGTGGGCAGCTTCCAGGGTTCGCTGGCGAATATCCCGGCACCGGAACTTGGCGCCGCGGTGATCCGTCGCCTGCTGGAGCAGACCGGCCTCGACCCGGCCCTGGTCGATGAGGTGATCCTCGGCCAGGTACTCACCGCAGGCAGCGGCCAGAACCCGGCGCGCCAAGCTTCGATCCTCGCCGGCCTGCCCCATGCAGTGCCGAGCCTGACCCTCAACAAAGTCTGCGGCTCCGGCCTCAAGGCCCTGCACCTGGGCGCCCAGGCCATCCGCTGCGGCGATGCCGAGGTAATCATCGCCGGCGGCATGGAGAACATGAGCCTGGCCCCCTACGTGTTGCCCGCCGCACGCACCGGTTTGCGCATGGGCCACGCCAAGATGATCGACAGCATGATCACCGACGGCCTGTGGGATGCGTTCAACGACTACCACATGGGCATCACCGCCGAGAACCTGGTGGACAAGTACGGCATCAGCCGTGAAGCCCAGGATGCGTTCGCCGCTGCCTCCCAGCAAAAAGCCGCTGCCGCGATCGAAGCCGGACGCTTTGCCGACGAAATCACGCCGATCCTGATCCCCCAGCGCAAAGGCGACCCCGTGGCCTTCGCCGTGGATGAGCAACCCCGCGCCGGCACCACCGCCGAGTCCCTGGGCAAGCTCAAGCCGGCGTTCAAGAAAGACGGCAGCGTCACCGCCGGCAACGCTTCCAGCCTCAATGACGGCGCCGCTGCGGTGCTGCTGATGAGCGCCGACAAGGCCAAGGCCCTCGGCCTGCCAGTGCTGGCGCGCATCGCCAGCTACGCCAACGCGGGCGTCGACCCGGCGATCATGGGCATCGGCCCGGTCTCGGCAACGCGCCGCTGCCTGGACAAGGCCGGCTGGAGCCTGGGCGACCTGGACCTGATCGAAGCCAACGAAGCCTTCGCCGCACAGGCGCTGGCGGTGGGCAAAGAACTGGAATGGGATGCGGACAAGGTCAACGTCAATGGCGGCGCCATTGCCATCGGCCACCCGATTGGCGCCTCAGGCTGCCGCGTGCTGGTGACCCTGCTGCATGAAATGATCAAGCGTGATGCCAAGAAAGGCCTGGCGACGCTGTGCATCGGTGGCGGCCAGGGTGTGGCGCTGGCTCTCGAACGTAGCTGATTGGCAAGAGCACTATTGAAAAGGCCCGGTTCCACGAAAACCGGGCCTTTTCTTTACCCGCTCTATCTGAATGAACACAGTCCAACTGTGGGAGCGGGCTTGTGTGGGAGCGGGCTTGCTCGCGAAGACGGAGTGTCAGTTAAAAATCAAGTGACTGACACC
>NZ_JANLGL010000317.1:0-4736 GCF_024655625.1 Pseudomonas sp. 18.1.10 | reverse complement strand
GACTGACCCACCGCTTTCGCGAGCAAGCCCGCTCCCACACAAGCCAGCTCCCACAGTTAACCGGGTTTGCAAGTCAGCCCAGCAGTGCTTCCCGGCCTTTGCCATAGGTGAGGTATTCCACCAACTCCGGCAACGGCAACGGCTTGCTGATTAGATACCCCTGGGCCTGGTCACACCCAAACAAGCGCAACAACGCCAGCTGCTCAGGGGTTTCCACACCCTCGGCCACCACTTCCAGGTTGAGGTTGTGGGCCAGGTTAATCATCGCGTGCACCAGCTTGCGGTTCTCTTCGCGCTCTTCCATGCCGCCGACAAAGCTCTTGTCGATCTTCAACAAGGCAATCGGCAGGCTGTTGAGGTGCACGAACGATGAGAACCCGGTGCCGAAGTCATCCAGGGAAAAGCGCACGCCGAGGCGGCCGAGGGCGTCCATGGTCTGCTTGACCAGGTCGCTGCGGCGCATCACCGCGGTTTCGGTCAGTTCGAATTCCAGCCATTGCGCTTCCACGCCACGTTCGGCAATCAGCCGACTGAGGGTGGACAGCAACTGGCTGTCCTGGAATTGGCGGAACGACAGGTTGACCGCCATGTGCAGCGGCGGCAGGCCGCGTTCGCGCAAGTCCTGCATGTCGCGCAGGGCGCGGGAGATCACCCAGTAACCCAACGGCACGATCAGGCCGCTTTGCTCGGCCAGGGGTACGAATTCGCTGGGCGGCAACAGGCCACGTTCGCCGTGACGCCAGCGCACCAAGGCTTCCAGGCCGACGATATGCCCGTCGTCCAGGTCCAGGCGCGGCTGGTAGTGCAGCTCCAGTTCGTCACGGCGCAAGGCCCGGCGCAGCTCGCTTTCCAGGTCGGCCAGGCTGCGCGCGTTGCGGTTGATGCGTTCGTTGAAGATATGAAAGGTGCAGCCCTGGGTGCTTTTGGCTTGCTGCATGGCGATATGCGCGTGCCACATCAGCGGGTCGGCACCGGCGCTGGCACGGGCGTGCGCGACGCCCAGGCTGCATCCGATCAGCAGGCTTTCGCCATCGACCCAATAGGGTTCGGCCATGGCTTCGGTAATGCGCTCGGCCATCCACTCGGCGCGCTGGGGTGCACGGCGGGTGTCGATCAGCAGGGCGAACTCGTCGCTGCCCAGGCGCGCCAGTTGGTCGCCGGCCTCCAGCTGGCTCTTGAGGCGCGAGACCACTTGCAGGATCAACCGGTCGCCGGCCTGGTGGCCGAGGGCATCGTTGGCGTGGCGGAAGTTGTCGAGGTCCAGGTGACCGAGGGCCAGGCCGCGCCCTTCGTTTTCGGCCAGCCGCGCCGCCAGCAGGGTCTGGAAACCCTGGCGGTTGGCGATACCGGTGAGTGGGTCCTGTTCGGCCAGGCGTTGCAGGGTGGTTTCCAACACACCGCGTTCGCGCACATGGCGCAGGCAGCGGCGCAGGGTGTCGGCGTCCAATGCGCTCTGCACCAGCCAGTCGCTGACCCCCAGCGGTGAAACCAACGGTTCCTGCTCCAGCAGCAATACGCACGGCAAGCTGCAACGGCCGGGGCCCGGTTGCAGGCCTGGCGTGGTCAATAGCACGGCACCGTGGTCGTCATCGAACAGACGACTTACGGAGTCCCAATTTGGCGCGCTGATTAGCACAGCCCCATCGCCCATCGGCGCCAGGCACTCGCGCAACAACGCTGCCCACGCGGGCTCATCGGCCAGCAGCAGCAAACGCAAGGGTTCGACAGGCGTAGACAAGCTAGCTCCCTAGACTCTGCAAGATTTCGTTGGCGGCGGGCATTATGACGTGCGGCCTGATAATCACCAATGATAGGGGTTATCAAACACGCAGGTTGTAAACATTAGTCTCAAATGCCCTGACATCCTGCGGCAAAGTAGCAAAACCGGCAAATTTAGATCGAGTGGTACGTCACACTGTCGTTCTGACAGAGCAGAATCCTGCCAGCCTGTTAAAATGCCCGCCCTTTTGAATAACGACTCCTGAAATTCTGTATGTCCCGACTCAATCCCCGGCAGCAAGAAGCCGTGAACTACGTCGGCGGCCCTCTATTGGTGCTCGCCGGTGCTGGCTCCGGCAAGACCAGCGTTATCACCCGCAAGATCGCGCACCTGATCCAGAACTGCGGCATCCGCGCCCAGTACATCGTCGCCATGACCTTTACCAACAAGGCGGCGCGGGAAATGAAAGAGCGCGTCGGCACCCTGCTCAAGGGTGGCGAAGGCCGTGGCCTCACCGTGTGTACGTTCCACAACCTGGGCCTGAACATCATCCGCAAGGAACATGCTCGCCTTGGCTACAAACCCGGCTTTTCGATCTTCGACGAGACCGATGTGAAGTCGCTGATGACCGACATCATGCAAAAGGAATACGCAGGCGACGACGGCGTGGACGAGATCAAGAACATGATCGGCGCCTGGAAAAACGACCTGATCCTGCCGCCCCAGGCCCTGGAAAACGCACGCAACCCCAAGGAACAGACCGCCGCCATCGTCTACACCCACTATCAGCGCACGCTCAAGGCGTTCAACGCGGTGGACTTCGACGACCTGATCCTGCTGCCTGTGAAGCTGTTCGAGGAACACGCCGACATCCTCGAAAAATGGCAGAACAAGGTGCGCTACCTGCTGGTGGACGAATACCAGGACACCAACGCCAGCCAGTACCTGCTGGTGAAAATGCTCATCGGCAAGCGCAACCAGTTCACCGTGGTGGGCGACGACGACCAGTCGATCTACGCCTGGCGCGGTGCCCGCCCGGAAAACCTGATGCTGCTCAAGGACGACTACCCGTCCCTGAAAGTGGTGATGCTGGAGCAGAACTACCGCTCCACCAGCCGCATCCTGCGTTGCGCCAACGTGCTGATCTCGAACAACCCCCACGAGTTTGAAAAACAACTGTGGAGTGAGATGGGCCACGGCGATGAGATCCGTGTGATCCGCTGCCGCAACGAAGACGCCGAAGCCGAACGCGTGGCCGTCGAGTTGTTGACCTTGCACCTGCGTACCGACCGGCCCTACAGCGACTTTGCGATCCTGTATCGCGGCAACTACCAGGCCAAGCTGATCGAGCTGAAGCTGCAGCATCACCAGATTCCGTATCGGCTGTCGGGCGGCAACAGCTTTTTCGGACGCCAGGAAGTGAAAGACCTGATGGCCTATTTCCGGCTGATCGTGAACCCGGACGACGACAACGCCTTCCTGCGCGTAATCAACGTGCCGCGCCGCGAAATCGGCTCCACCACCCTGGAAAAGCTCGGCAACTACGCCACCGAACGCAAGATCTCGATGTACGCCGCCACCGACGAAATCAGCCTCGGCGAACACCTGGACACCCGTTTCACCGACCGCCTGTCGCGCTTCAAGCGCTTCATGGACAAGGTCCGCGAGCAGTGCGCCGGCGAAGACCCGATCAGCGCCCTGCGCAGCATGGTCATGGACATCGACTATGAAAACTGGCTGCGCACCAACAGCTCCAGCGACAAGGCCGCGGATTACCGCATGGGCAACGTCTGGTTCCTGATCGAAGCGCTGAAGAACACCCTGGAAAAAGACGAAGACGGCGAGATGACCGTCGAAGACGCCATCGGCAAGCTGGTGCTGCGCGACATGCTGGAGCGCCAGCAGGAAGAGGAAGACGGCGCCGAAGGTGTGCAGATGATGACCTTGCATGCCTCCAAGGGCCTGGAATTCCCCTACGTGTTCATCATGGGCATGGAAGAGGAAATCCTCCCACACCGTTCCAGTATCGAAGCTGACACCATCGAAGAAGAACGCCGACTGGCCTACGTGGGCATTACCCGCGCCCGCCAGACCCTGGCCTTCACCTTTGCCGCCAAGCGCAAGCAATACGGCGAAATCATCGATTGTGCCCCCAGCCGGTTCCTCGACGAACTGCCGCCGGACGACCTGGCCTGGGAAGGCAATGACGACACCCCGACCGAGGTGAAGGCCGTTCGCGGCAACACCGCCTTGGCGGACATACGCGCGATGTTAAAGCGCTAGAATCGACTACTTTTTAATCTACTTTCGGCGCGCATTGCGTCAACAGAGGAAGCTTTCGTGGAAGCACTGCACAAGAAAATTCGCGAAGAAGGCATCGTGCTTTCCGATCAGGTACTCAAGGTCGACGCCTTTCTGAACCACCAGATCGATCCGGCGCTGATGAAACTGATCGGCGACGAATTCGCTGCGCTGTTCAAGGATTCGGGCATCACCAAGATCGTCACCATCGAAGCGTCGGGCATTGCGCCGGCGATCATGACCGGCCTGAACCTGGGCGTACCGGTGATTTTCGCGCGCAAGCAGCAGTCCCTGACGCTGACGGAAAACCTGCTGTCGGCGACGGTTTACTCCTTCACCAAGAAGGTCGAAAGCACTGTGGCGATCTCCCCGCGCCACCTGACCAGCAGCGACCGCGTGCTGGTGATCGATGACTTCCTGGCCAACGGCAAGGCGTCCCAGGCGCTGATTTCGATCATCAAGCAGGCCGGTGCGACCGTTGCCGGCTTGGGGATCGTGATCGAGAAATCGTTCCAGGGTGGCCGTGCGGAGCTGGATGCGCAGGGTTATCGGGTTGAGTCGTTGGCGCGGGTGAAGTCGCTGGCGGGTGGTGTGGTGACCTTCATCGAGTAAGTGGCAACACTGCCAATCCCCAGTGAACACAGATCAAAATGTGGGAGCTGGCTTGCCTGCGATAGCGGGGTGTCAGGCGACATCAATGTCGCTGTACCACCGA
>NZ_JANLGL010000316.1:0-4774 GCF_024655625.1 Pseudomonas sp. 18.1.10 | reverse complement strand
AGAGCCCCTGCAACTGACACGCCGCCATCGCAGGCAAGCCAGCTCCCACAGTTAAGCGCTGTCTGGTCAATCGATAGTGTCATCCTACAACTTCTTTTGCCTTGTGCATCACATACCTCAATAAACCGCAATCTTTCACATTGACAGCGTGTAGGGCGACCGCTATAAAAGTCACAGTTGTACGACGACATATGACGTTACGTATGTCCTACCTAACAAAAATAAAAAAGTGATGCCATGAACTTGAACGAGCCCATCAACGCCCAGCGCGTTGGCCAGGCGGTAGGCAACTATCGCTGGACCATCTGCGCAATGCTGTTCTTTGCCACCACCGTCAATTACCTCGACCGCCAGGTGCTCAGCCTGCTGGCGCCGCAGCTGTCCACGCAATTTGGCTGGAGCAACACCGACTACGCGAACATCGCGGCGGTGTTCCAGTTTGTCTACGCCATCTCCATGCTGTTTGCCGGACGCCTGGTCGATAAGATCGGCACCAAGACTGCCTATGTGGTGGCGATTGGCATCTGGTCCACGGGCGCCATCATGCATGCGTTCTCGGTGCCGATGGGTGAGGGCATCGCCGCTGTCAGCGGGGCGATTGGCTTGGCGGTGATTCCGGTGTCGATTGCCGGTTTCATGCTGTCCCGTGCCGTGTTGGCGATTGGCGAGGCGGGTAACTTTCCGATTGCGATCAAGGCCACGGCTGAATACTTCCCGAAGAAAGAACGCTCATTCGCCACCGGCATCTTCAACTCCGGCGCCAACGTTGGCGCGATCCTGGCACCGATTTGCGTACCGTTGATCGCAGGCCTTTGGGGCTGGGAAGCGGCGTTTATCGTGATCGGTGCGCTGGGGTTTGTGTGGGTGGCGGTGTGGATCGCGCTCTACGAGAAACCCGAGCACCAAAAACGCCTGTCGGCCGCAGAACTGGCCTACATCCGCAGTGACGAGACCGTACAACCGTTCACCCCGGTGGCGACCGGTGCCAAAGAGAAAAAAGTCTCGTGGTTCAAGCTGCTGACCTACCGCCAGACGTGGGCATTTGCCTTCGGCAAGTTCATGACCGACGGCGTGTGGTGGTTTTTCCTGTTCTGGCTGCCCACGTACCTGTCGGCGCAATACGGCATGAAAGGCGCCGATATCGTGATGCCGCTGGCGGTGCTGTACAGCATGACCATGGTCGGCAGCATCGGTGGCGGTTGGTTCCCCAGCTACTTCATGGCCCGGGGCGATGCGCCGTATGACGGGCGCATGAAAGCGATGTTGATTATCGCCTTGTTCCCGCTGGTGGTGCTGCTGGCGCAGCCGTTCGGCTATATCAGCTTCTGGGTGCCGGTGTTGCTGATCGGTGTGGGCGCTTCAGCGCACCAGGCGTGGTCGTGCAATATCTTCACCACCGTGTCCGACATGTTTCCGCAGAAAACCGTGGCCTCGGTGGTCGGCATCGGCGGCATGGCCGGCGGCCTGGGCGGCGTGGTGATGACCAAGATCGGCGGTTGGGTGTTCGACTACTACAAGTCGATCAACGACATCCACACCGGCTACATGATTATGTTCGCGATCTGTGCGCTGGCGTACCTGGTGGCCTGGAGCGTGATGAAGACGCTGGTGCCGCGCCACAAGGAAATCACTGACCTTTAACCCGTCACTTCCCGCGCTGGCTGCAGCGCGGGAAGGTATCTAACGCTTTGCTCGCGTAAAAAAGCACTGAACCTCTTGAATTGCCTCGCGCCTAACCCCGTATCATCCCTCCTTTTTATCCCCGCCAGGCACTCCCATGACTCATCCACGCATCGGCTTTGCATGCCAATACAAGCATCCCGAACGCCTGCTCTCGGCCAGTGCCCTGAAATTGATCGAAGGCCCGTACAACCCGCGCACCACCACCTTGCGCTGGATGGACAGCGTCACGCCCCAAGTGGCCCGCGCCAAGCTGGTGGAAGTGGTCACCCATAACCTCGCCGCGCAATTGCACCTGTTGCGCTATGTCGCCGGGTTGCCGCCGACCTTGCGCATGCTGCGCCTGAGCAGCGACCTGTTGCCGTTCTATAGCCACCCGAAAGTCGCCGCGGTGTACCAGGACCCGGCCATCGCGCAGCAGTTGGTCGAGGGGTTTGCCGCCATCGGCGAACTGGCGCGGGCGTCGGATATCCGCCTGTCCTTTCACCCCGGCCAATATTGCGTGCTCGGCTCGGAAAACCCCGGCGTGGTGGACAACAGCCTGGCCGAGTTCGAATACCACGCCGATATGATCCGCATGATGGGCTATGGCCGGCAGTTCCAGGACCTCAAGTGCAACGTGCACATCGCCGGCCGCCTGGGCGTGGAGGGCACGCGTGCGGTGTGGGCGCGCTTGTCGCAAGTGGCGCGCAACTGCATCACCTTCGAGAATGACGAGAAGACCTACGGCCTCGACCACTGCCTGCAAGTCGCCGACCTGGCGCCGGTGGTGCTGGATATCCACCACTGCTGGATCAATGAAAACGACTATATCGACCCGCACTCCGAGCGGGTCGCGCGGGTCATCGACAGCTGGCGTGGTGTGCGCCCGACCATGCATTACTCCCAGCCGCAGGAGAGCTTGCAAGAGTTGGGCTTTGACGCGGACCACAAGCTGGAAATGGATGCGCTGATGCAGGTGGTGTCCAAGCGCGACCTGTACGGCCACAGCGCGCAGATGTGGAACCGCTGGACCAATGACTACGCGCTGCAGTTTCTCGACCGTTTCGACATCATGCTGGAGGCCAAGGACAAGAACGTCGCGTCGCTGGCGTTCTATGAGCATTGGCAGCGGCGCACGGCGTGAGGGCGGTCATTTCGTGCCATTCAGGGGAATGACCAGCGACACCCATAGGTTCCAGCCATCGGGGCGGTTCTTGGCGTCGAACTCGTAATAACCCTTGATATTGGCGTACCACAACTCATCGCTCACCTTGAAAAAGTGCCCGGCTTGCGGGCCAATCCCGGCGACCCGTGACTTGAAATCCCCCAGCGCCGCGCCGCTGCCACTGTCGCCGGTGACTTGTTCGAAGTAGTAGCCGACCAGGCCGACCAGGGTTTGTGAGGTGAGGAAGTGCGAGGCGCTGAGGTCGAGGTGGGCGTCGATGCCGTTCTGGTAGCGGGTGTCGCGGTTTTCCCAGTTGTAGGTCATGCCGGCCACGGCGGAGAACTCGTTGGTCTTGTCGAAGTAGGTGTAGCCACCACCGGCATCCAGGGCAGCATGGCCCAGGCCGATATTCACCAGGCGGTTGGGGTCATAGGCGCCGATGGGAATATTGCCCATGGTGTAGGCCATGAAGTTGTGCACGCCGTGGTTCCATTTCAACGTGCCGAGCAGGTACAGATCGCTGCCGCCCTTGAGGCTGTCATTGGTCCCGCCGGAGAACGAACGGCCGCGCGGCCCGGTGACCGTTGCATCGATACTGGCTTCGGAGCGCGCCACCGCCCCCACCGCCGAAATCGCCGCCTGGGCGCCGCCCAGTACCGGGGTTGCAAAGGTATAGGTGGGGCTGGCGAAGAGCAGGTCGGCCTCGGCATCCAGCCCGACCACCGTGCGCCCGCCGCGTGGGAAGGCCTTGTTTTTGTTATCGCTGGCTTTGACGTGGTAGTAGATCAGCGGCAGGCTCCAGCCCGGCGTGACCGGGGCGGCGGCGAGTGCGCCGAACTGGCCGGGCAGCCAGAAGCTGATGCCGCCATCGTCGGCGTGGGCCAGGGCCAGGGGGAGCAGGGCGATCAAGCCCAATACGCTTGTCTGTCTGGTCATAGGACTTCCTATCCAAAAGGCCATTAGTGGCGGCTGGCGCCGCCGCTCTCAGTGCCCTCGGACGCGCTGCGCTCCCAATGGCTGCTTGAGCATAGTCCAGGGATTGAAGAGTGTTGCCCGGCCACGCGCCGCCGGGCATGCTCGGTGACCGACACAAGGAAACGTCCCCATGCCTACCCTGCATCTACTCTGCGGCAAGATCGCCTCCGGGAAATCCACGCTCGCCAACCGCCTCGCTGCCGAGCACGCCGCCATTGTGCTCAGCGAAGACCACTGGTTGGCACAGCTCTATCCGGGGGAAATCCTCTCCATCGCGGACTACCTGCGCAGCGCCCAACGTATCCGCGACGCGCTCGGGCCGCTGGTGATCCGCCTGCTGCAATCGGGGGTCAACGTAGTGATGGACTTTCCCGCCAACACCCTGGCCAACCGCGAATGGCTGCGCAGCCTGGCGCAGACGGCCCAGGTGCCGCACTGCCTGCATTACCTGGAACTGGACGACGCCACATGCCGCGCCCGGCTGCACGCCAGGAATGCCCGGGGCGAGCATGATTTTGCGGCGACTGACGCTGAGTTCGACCTGATTACCCGGCACTTCTGTGTGCCGAGTGAGGAGGAGGGGTTGGTGATTGAGGTGCATCGTCTCGCGACGCAGTAGAGGCAAGTTGAGAGAGGCCGATCAGGAAGCGCCTTTCTCGTAAAGTCGAATTTTCCGACATTCATTTGCGATAGCAAAACTTTACTCTCTGGGCTCTTTTGCGTTCAGGAGTAAAGCGATGACGTCGTGCCCGTTCTTCGATCACAGCCGCCACACACTGCGTGTACGCAACCTCGCTGCTCTACTCGATGTCCTGGCTTTTGAAGGCGAGGAGCGCTTAGGTCAGCCGTTCACCTACCGCGTGGAATTCACCAGCACCGACCTCGACCTCGCCGCCGACTCCATGCTTGGCCAAACAGCCAGCTTCAGCCTGCACGCCCCACCGCAAAAACTGCCGCTGCTGAGCTTGACGC
>NZ_JANLGL010000315.1:0-4784 GCF_024655625.1 Pseudomonas sp. 18.1.10 | reverse complement strand
AATACAGGTGACTGACACTCCGCTTTCGCGAGCAAGCCCGCTCCCACACAAGCCCGCTTTCCACAGTTGATGGGGGGGGCTTAGATCACCCGCAACACAATCTTGCCAATATGCTCGCCACCTTCCATCCGTGCATGGGCCTTGTCGGCCTCGGTGTAGTCAAACACCTGGTCGATCATCGGCAGGCAGCGCCCGGCTGACAGCACCGGCCACACATGCTCGCGCAATTGCTCGGCGATGGCGGCTTTCTCATCCCTGGTCCGCGCGCGCAGCAACGAGCCGGTCACAATCGCGCGTTTGCCAAGGATGGTCAGCAGGTCCACGTCATTGGCCTTGGCGCCGCCGAGAAAGCCCAGCATCACCAGGCGGCCGTCCATGCTCAACGCCTTGAGATTGTTGTTGAGGTACGAGCCGCCCATGATGTCGAGGATCACATTCACGCCCTCGGCACCGATGACTTCGGCGAAGTCTTGCTCGCGATAATTGATCGCCTCGGCCCCCAGTTCGCGGATGGCGGCGCATTTGTCGGCGCTGCCGGCGGTGGCGAACGCGTGGATGCCGAACTCGCGGCACAGCATCAGCGCAGTGGTGCCGATGCCGCTGGTGCCGCCGTGGATCAGCACGCGCTGGCCCTGGTGGGCGCCGCCGATGCCGAACAGGTTGGCCCACACGGTAAAGAAGGTTTCCGGGATCGCGGCGGCTTGAATCCATGACAGGCCGTCGGGGATCGGCAGCGCCTGGCCGGCAGGGACGGCGCAGTATTGCGCGTAGCCGCCGCCGTTGGTCAGGGCGCAGACCTTGTCGCCAAGCGCGTATTCATTGACGCCTTCGCCCAACGCCACCACTTCACCCGCCACTTCCAGGCCGGGAATCGGGCTCATGCCGGGTTTCATCGGGTACTTGCCTGCGCGTTGCAGGGCGTCGGGGCGGTTGACCCCGGCGGCGTGCACGCGAATCAGGATCTCGCCAGCGGCCGGAACGGGCACGGGCACCTGGCGTGGCTTGAGCACCTCGGGGCCGCCGGGGGTGGTGATTTCAATCAGGGTCATGTCGGTAGGCAGGGTCATTGTGCGTGTCCTGTAAACGGTGAGCGTATGGGGTGGGACCGTGGCGGGCGGGCGGAGGTCCCGAGTATTTTCTTCGGACCTCAGCATATCGCCAGACGCTGATGCAATAATGCTGCGATTTAGCGGCACGCAGATGCAAATATGCAGCGCAAGGGGAAAGCAATGAACTGGGACGATGCACGGGTATTCCTCGCGGTCTGCCGCGAATCCACACTGCGCGGCGCCGCGCGGGTGCTAGGGGTGGATCAGGCGACCGTCGGCCGGCGCATCAACGCCCTGGAAAAATCCTTGAGTGCGACGCTGTTCCTGCGCACCTCCGAGGGTTATGCGCTGACTGCCGTGGGCGAAGCGGCCCTGCGCTCTGTGGAGAAAATGGAGCGCTCGGCCCTCGACCTGGAGCGTCAGATCCAAGGCCTGGATGACCGCCTGATCGGCACCGTGCGGGTCAGCACCACCGACTCCCTGGCCATCGATTTCCTGATCCCGGCCATCGCCCGCCTGCACGACAAACACCCCGACATCCGCGTGCAACTGGACGCCTCCACCCAAATCCTCAGCCTCGCCAAGCGCGAGGCCGACATCGCGGTGCGCAATACCCGGCCCGACAACCCGGACTTGATCGCCCGGCGCATCGCCCGTTGGCCGGTGGGGTTGTTTGCCTCCCAAGGCTATATCGAGCGGCACGGTGTGCCCGAGCCCGGCAGCCTGTTCGACGGCCACGACCTGGTGGTCTATGGGCCTCACCTGCAACAGCACAAAGACCTGACCCTGGTGTCCGAGCCGCTGGGCCGCGGGCGCATCGTTGCCGCCCTGGGTTCCAGCCTGCTGGTGCGCCGCTCGATTGCCGCGGGTATCGGCATCGGCGAAATCCCGGTGTGCACCGGCGAGCGCGACGGCCTGGTGCGCCTGTGGCCACAGCGCACGCGGCCGTTGCCCTACGACGTGTGGCTGGTGACCCACGCCGACCTGCGCCACACCGCGCGGGTGCGGGTGGTGATCGATGAAATCGTCGCGGCGTTTGCCGGCACGGGGGATTGAGGTCAGCACAGGCTTGCAAGCGTGTGCACGGGGCTGCCGACAGAATTGACCTCGACAGAGGGTCAACTCACCGGGAGCGCACATGAACGAATCGAAGTATCAGGATCTGGGGCTGTTGTTTCTAAGGGCCAGCGGGGCGCTGCTCCTGCTGTGGGTGCATGGCTTGCCCAAGTTGCTCAACTACAGCGAGCAATTGAAGCTGATCGAGGACCCGTTTCACCTGGGCGCGACGATCACGCTGTCATTGGCGATTTTCGCCGAGGTGGTGTGCCCGTTGCTGATCCTCGCCGGGGTGTGGGTACGGTGGGCGTGTGTGCCGATCCTCGCCGTGTTGTTGATTGCCTTGCTGGTGGTGCACCCGGAGTGGACGCTGTTCGAAGCGCAGTTTGGTTGGTTGCTGCTGATCGTCTTCACCACGCTGTTGATAAGCGGGGCAGGCCGTCTGGTGCTCGGTCAGCGTCAGCCCGTCAACCCGTAGCGCATTGCCTGTGGCGAGGGAGCAAGCTCCCTCGCCACAGGTTACCTTTTACCTGTTCTGCTTCTTAGCGGCTGAGGAACGCCAGCAAGTCTTCGTTCAACTGTTGGGCGTGAGTCACGGCAAACCCGTGGGGCGCGTCCTTGTAGACTTTCAGCTCGGCACCCTTGATTAGCTCGGCGGCCACTTTGCCAGTGGTCTCGAACGGCACGATCTGGTCGCCATCGCCATGGATCACCAGGGTCGGTACGTCGATCTTGGCCATGTCCGGGCGGAAGTCGGTCTCGGAGAACGCGGTGACGCAATCCACCGTCGATTTGAGCGATGCCAGCAGGGCGACCTGCAAGGTCTGGGCTTGCACACCAGCGGAGACGTTCTGGCCTTTGTTGATGCCGTAGAACGGTGCGTTGAAGTCGCTGATGAATTGCGCGCGGTCCTTCAGCAGCTCGGCCTTGAACCCAGCGAACACGTCGAGCGGCACACCCTGCGGGTAATCCGCCTGCTGGCCGAAGATCGGCGTCACGGCGCCCAGCAACACCAGGCCGGCGACACGGGCGCTGCCATGGCGTGCAATGTAGCGGGACACGTCGCCGCCGCCCATGGAGAAGCCCACCAGGGTCACGTCCTTGAGGTCCAGGTGCTCGATCAGTTGGGCGATGTCGTCGGCGAAGGTGTTGTAGTCATTGCCGGTCCACGGCTGGTCCGAGCGGCCAAAGCCACGACGGTCGAAGGCGATGGTGCGGTAGCCGCGGCTGCTCAGGTATTCCATCTGGTATTCCCACATGTCCGCATCCAGCGGCCAACCGTGGCTGAACAGGACGGGCTTGCCGCTGCCCCAATCCTTGAAGTAAATCTGGGTGCCGTCTTTGGCAACGAATGTGCTCATGGAAAACTCCTGGGTGGGTGGGGTGGGCTGAGAACTCTAGTTCACTATTGCGTGAAACCGGACGAAGGGCTTGTACCGGTGTGCTCGGTTGAACGGTTCAGCGTCTATGCTGGTCCACTGACTTCCACTGTCCGATCACACAGGTGAACGAAATGGCCAAGACTTACAGCTACGCCGCGCAGAACGCCAAGGATGCCCTCAAGCCCTACACCTTCGAGCGCCGTGCGCCGGGGGCGGAGGATGTGCAGATCGACATTCTGTATTGCGGCGTCTGCCACTCCGACCTGCACACCGCGCGCAATGAGTGGAACAACACCCTGTACCCGTCGGTGCCCGGCCATGAAATCGTCGGCCGCGTCACGGCGGTGGGCGCCAACGTGAAAAATTTCAAGGTCGGCGACCTCGCCGGCGTCGGCTGTATGGTGGACAGCTGCCAGCACTGCGCGTCGTGCGCCGAGGGCGAGGAGCAGTATTGCGAGAACGGCTTTACCGGCACCTACAACGGCCCGGTGTTTGGCGGTGAAAACACCTTTGGCGGCTACTCCGACAGCATCGTGGTCAAGGAGAAGTTCGTGCTGCGCATCTCCCACGACGACAGCAACCTGGCGGCGGTGGCGCCGCTGCTGTGCGCGGGCATCACCACCTATTCGCCGCTGCACCACTGGAAGGTCGGCCCGGGCAAGAAGGTCGGCGTGGTCGGTCTTGGTGGTCTCGGCCATATGGCGGTGAAGATTGCCCACGCCATGGGCGCCCATGTGACCTTGTTCACCACCTCGCCGAACAAACGCGAAGACGGTCTGCGCCTGGGTGCCGACCAGGTGGTGGTGTCGAAGAATGCCGATGAAATGGCGGCCGTCACTAACAGCCTGGACTTCATCCTCAACACCGTCGCCGCGCCCCACAACCTCGACGCGTTCCTCAACCTGCTCAAGCGTGACGGCACCATGACCTTGGTTGGCGCCCCCGACAGCCCGCACCCGTCGCCGTCGGTGTTCAACCTGATCTTCAAGCGCCGCAGCCTGGCGGGGTCGTTGATCGGCGGGATTCAGGAGACCCAGGACATGCTGGATTTCTGTGCCAAGCATGGGATTGTCTCGGACATCGAGATGATTGATATCCAGGGCATCAATGAGGCGTATGAGCGGATGCTTAAAGGGGATGTGAAATACCGATTTGTGATCGATATGGACAGCCTGAAAAAAGAACGCAAAGCGGCCTAGTAACACCGCAAGTCCCATGTGGAAGCGGGCTTTATGTGGGAGCGGGCTTGCTCGCGAAGACGGTGTATCAGACACAGATATGTTGACTGATCCACCGC
>NZ_JANLGL010000314.1:0-4788 GCF_024655625.1 Pseudomonas sp. 18.1.10 | reverse complement strand
TGTCAGAACACACATCTGCTGGCTGATCCACCGCCTTCGCGAGCAAGCCCGCTCCCACACAAGCCCGCTCCCACATTTTGATTTGCGCCTGTCAGGAGGTCCAGGACGGATCACGCTCCGTCTGCAAGCCGTACTTCTCAATCGCCTGCTGAGCCATCCGCGCATCCAGCGCCGTCAGCGCCGCCAGTACGATGTGATACCGATCCACCTCAAAGAAATCCCGCAACGCCGCCCGCGTATCACTGCGCCCGAACCCGTCAGTGCCGAGCACGGTGTAGCGCGAATCCAGGTACGACGCGATCATCTGCGGCACCGCCCGCACATAGTCCGACACCACGACAACAGGCGCCCCTTTGGGCAAGCATTCAGCCAAATGGCTGGTCCGAGCAGCCTCTTGCGGATGCAGGCGATTCCACCGTTCCACCTCCCGCGCGTCCCGTGCCAACTCGCTGTAACTGGTGACGCTGAACACCTCGCTCGCCACCTGCCAATCGTCCGCCAGCAACTGTGCCGCCGCTTGCGCCTCGCGCACCAAAGTGCCGGAACCGAGCAAGCGCACCTTGGCATCGGTCGCGCCCTCCAGTCGGTACATGCCCTTGATAATCGCCGCCTCCACCCCCTCTGGCAGACTCGGCTGCGGGTAGTTTTCATTCATCAGGGTCACGTAGTAGAACTCGTCCACCTCGTGCTCCAGCATCTGGCGCATGCCGTGGTCGAGGATCACCGCGAATTCCCCGGCAAACGCCGGATCGTAGGCGCGGCAGTTGGGCACAGTCGCGGCCATGAGATGGCTGCTGCCGTCCTGATGCTGCAAGCCTTCGCCACCCAGGGTGGTGCGCCCCGCCGTTGCGCCGAGCAGGAAGCCACGGGCGCGCTGGTCGGCGGCGGCCCAGATCAGGTCGCCCACGCGTTGGAAGCCGAACATCGAGTAATAGATGTAGAACGGCAGCATGCGCAGGCCATGCACCGAGTAACTGGTGGCCGCTGCGACCCAGGAGCTGATGGCGCTGGCTTCGCTGATGCCTTCTTCGAGGATCTGCCCGTCGGTGGCTTCGCGGTAGCTGAGGATCGAGCCGATGTCTTCCGGCTCGTAGCGCTGGCCGACGCTGGAATAGATGCCGATCTGCTTGAACAGGTTGGCCATGCCAAAGGTGCGCGCCTCGTCAGCGACGATGGGTACGATGCGCGGGCCCACGGCTTTGTCTTTAAGCAAGTTGGTGAGCATGCGCACAAAGGCCATGGTGGTGGACATTTCCTTGCCGTCGGCCGCCGTGGCAAACCCGCCGTAGCCTGCCACGGACGGCACGCTGACCGTTGCGGCGTGCTGGCTACGGCTCGGCACATAGCCGCCCAGGGCGTGGCGGCGCTGGTGCAGGTAGCGCATTTCCAGGCTGTCATCGGCCGGTTTGAAGAAGCTCAGGGATTCGGTCTGCTCATCAGTCAGCGGCAGTTGGAAGCGATTGCGAAAGGCGATCAATGCGTCGCGATCGAGCCTCTTCTGCTGGTGCGTGGTCATCTTGCCCTGCCCGGCCTCGCCCATGCCGAAGCCCTTCTTGGTCTGGGCGAGGATCACCGTGGGCTTGCCCTTGACCCGGCGCGCCGCGTGGTAGGCCGCGTGGATCTTGACCATGTCGTGGCCGCCGCGCTTGAGGCGGTCGATCTGTTCGTCACTCATGCCCGCGACGAGCTGGGCCAGGGATTCGCTTTGACCGAAGAAGTGTTCGCGGTTGTAGGCACCGTCCTTGGCGGCGAAGGTCTGGAATTGGCCGTCCACTGTCTGCGATAAGGTGTTGACCAGCGCGCCGTCGGCATCCTTGGCCAGCAAGGCGTCCCAGTCCGAACCCCAGACCAGCTTGATCACGTTCCAGCCCGCGCCGGCGAACAAGGCTTCCAGCTCGTCGATGATCCGCCCATTGCCACGCACCGGGCCGTCGAGGCGTTGCAGGTTGCAATTGACCACCCAGGTCAGATTGTCCAAGCCTTCGCGGGCCGCCAGGGTCAGGGCGGACATGCTTTCGGGCTCGTCCATTTCACCGTCGCCAAACACGCCCCAGACGTGACGGTCGGTGGTGTCCAACAGGTTGCGGTGTTGCAGGTAGCGCATGAAACGCGCGTGGAAAATCGAGCTGATGGGACCGATCCCCATCGAACCCGTGGGGAACTGCCAGAAATCAGGCATCAACCACGGGTGCGGATAGCTGGACAGCCCGCGCGCGCCGCCCTTGGGGCCGCCGATTTCCTGGCGATAGTGGGCCAGGTCGTGTTCACTCAGGCGCCCTTCGAGAAAAGCCCGCGCATAGATGCCGGGGGCGGAATGGGGCTGATAGAACACCAGGTCGCCGCCAAAACCGTCATTGCGCGCACGGAAGAAGTGGTTGAAGCCCACCTCGAACAAATCCGCCGCACTGGCGTAGCTGGCGATATGCCCGCCGAGTTCGCCGTACGCCTGATTGGCCCGCACCACCATGGCCAGGGCATTCCAGCGCACCAGCGAGGCCAGGCGCTCTTCGGTGGCGAGATCGCCGGGAA
This sequence comes from Pseudomonas sp. 18.1.10, assembly GCF_024655625.1. NCBI lineage: Bacteria > Pseudomonadati > Pseudomonadota > Gammaproteobacteria > Pseudomonadales > Pseudomonadaceae > Pseudomonas > Pseudomonas sp. 18.1.10. The sequence continues at coordinate 2,259 of NZ_JANLGL010000314.1, read as the reverse complement.
ACGCCGGTTGCTGCTCGACGCTGATGCTATTGATATAGGGCGTGCCGTGGCGCGGTTTCCAGTCGATGTGCGGCGCGCTGCCTTCACGGGCCAGCAGGTCGAGGATCTGCCGGGCCCGCGCGGGGCCGGCGTTGGCAACCAGGGACGCGAGGGCGTCGCGCCACTCGTCCAACTCTTGTTGATCCAGGGCTGTGTGATTCACCGCGCTCGCGAAACCGTTCATGGGCACCTCCAGGCTTTTTTTCCAGTTTATGTCGACACCAAAGGATTTTTTGCCTGTTATCCGGCGGACAAGTCTGAATTTTGAGCATGATTCACTGGCATTCGGCCTTTTCTCAGCACGTTGTGCTCAACCACCCCGAAACCTCGCCATTGTGTTTAAAATGCCGCCCGCTCAACGAACGACGTTAACCGATGAACCCAGACGCCCTCGCCACCCTGCACGCCCACTTGCTCACCGCCCTGGCGACCCCGCCCAGCGAAACCCGGCGCCTGTTCCACGGCCGTGGGCGCTGCTGGCCGGGCCTGGAGCAACTGACGGTGGATTGGTTGCAGGGCGTGGTGCTGGTCGCGCTGTTCAAGGAGCCAGCCCCTGAACAGTTGCAAGCCCTGAAGCAATTGCTGCAAACGCAGTTGAGCGCCCACACCGTCGCGCTGCAACACCGCTACCTGCCGCAAAGCACCACCGAATGGCTGGTGGGCAATCCCGTGGATGAGCTGACCATCACCGAAGGCGGCCTGCGTTACCTGATCGACCTGGGTAAAAAACAGAACAGCGGGCTGTTCCTCGACATGCGCTACGGGCGCAACTGGGTACGGGAGCAGGCCAAGGGCCAGCGCGTGCTCAACCTGTTCGCCTACACCTGCGGTTTCTCCGTGGCGGCCATCGAAGGCGGCGCCGACCATGTGGTGAACCTGGACATGGCCCGTGGCGCCCTCAGCCGTGGCCGCGACAACCATCGCCTGAACGGCCACGACCTGAGCCAAGTGACGTTTCTCGGTCATGACCTGTTCAAGTCCTGGGCCAAAGTCACCCACAGCGGCCCCTATGACTTGGTAATCATCGACCCGCCCTCGTTCCAGAAAGGCAGCTTCCTGCTGACCAAGGACTACCAGCGCGTGCTGCGCCGCCTGCCGGATCTGCTGACGGCGCAAGGCACGGTGCTGGCCTGCATGAACGACCCGGCCTTCGGTGAAGACTTCCTGATCGACGGCGTGACCCGTGAAGCGCCGGGGCTGCGCTTTGTCGAACGTCTGGAAAACCCGCCGGAATTTCCGGATATTGATGCGCAAAGTGGCTTGAAGGCCCTGGTGTTCCGTCAAGGCTGATGCCGAAACGGCCCGCGCTTGCTACGCTTAGACTTGCACCGGGCGGTGAACCATATCCTCCCCTTCCCGGTCGATACCTGCATTCCCTGGCCAGACTCGACGGCGTCACGTTGTCGGCTGCCCCGTTTCACCTTTTGGAGAACCGCCCGTGATATCGACCCTGCATGTAGCCAGACTCAAAGCCTGGGGCGCCCACGGCTTTACCGCCACCGGTGTGGTATTGGCCTTCCTGGCCACCCTGGCGCTGCTGGAAAACTCACCCAAGGCCTGCCTGCTGTGGCTGGGCCTGGCGCTGGTGGTCGATGGCGTCGACGGCTCGCTGGCGCGACGGGTCAACGTCAGCACGGTGCTGCCGAGCTTTGACGGCTCGGTGCTGGACCTGGTGATCGACTACCTGACCTACGTGTTTATCCCGGCATTGTTTATCTATCGTTACATCGACCTGCCGGACTTTACCCACCTGTTCACCGTGTCGGTGATCCTGGTGTCGTCGCTGTTCTGCTTCTGCAACGTGAACATGAAAAGCAAGGACAACTACTTCGTCGGCTTCCCCGCCGCCTGGAACGTGGTGGCGCTGTGCGTGTACATCATCCAGCCAGACGCCTGGGTGACCTTGCTCACGGTGATCGGCCTGGCCCTGCTGACCGTGACGCCGATGAAGTTCTTGCACCCGTTCCGCGTGAAGCGCTTTATGCCGATCAATATCGCGGTGACCACGATCTGGTTGCTGTGCAGCTTCTTGATGGTGGTGGATTATCCGAACACCAACCCGCGGACGTTTGGGTTGTGGTCGGTGATGTCGGCGTATTTCCTCGGGATTTGCATCTGGCGTACGGCTTTGGAATGGCTGGATAAGCGTCACGGTTGATCGCGGTTAAAAATGTGGGAGCGGGCTTGCTCGCGAAAGCGGAGTGTCAGTCACTAAATTTT
>NZ_JANLGL010000313.1:0-4823 GCF_024655625.1 Pseudomonas sp. 18.1.10 | reverse complement strand
CTCATCCGGTGGCTGACACACCGCTTTCGCGAGCAAGCCCGCTCCCACACAAGCCAGCTCCCACTTTAGATATCACTCGGCCTTGGTGGCGGGCTCGTTCTCAAGCCACTTCTGCGCCAACGCCTTCAACCGCCCATCCTCCTTCACCCGCTGCAACGCCTTGTCCAAACTCGCCTTGAACGCCGGGTTGCCCTTCTGGAACGGGATCGCCAGCTCTGGCTTCTCGTTGTACGCCTCACTGAAATCGAACCGATCCTGCAACAGGGCAGTCATAGCGATATGGTTGATGGCCACGTCGTACTTGCCGGTTTCCACTCCCGGCAGCAGATCGGCGTCATCGGTGGTGATAAACGAGGGGCGCACGTCCATTTCCTTGGCCAGTTGCTCACCCAGTTCCACTTCAAACCCGGTGAGTTTGTCGCCTTCCTTGAAGTTGAACGGCGGGGTGTTGGCCTCAAGGGCGATACGCAGTTCGCCACGGTCAAATACATCATCGACCAATTCGGCGTGAGCCAGAGGGCTCATCAGGGGCAGCACAAGTAACAGGCCAGGCGAAAAGCGCATGGTCACTCCTAGAGAATTTTTATGTGCGAGGCGCCGTTCAGCATCGCTTTGCTATGGTGTTGAGTGCCTTGGACAGCAATTTGTCGCGAAGTTGTCATAACCCTACAGATTTCACCGAAAAACTGGAGAAGCGAATGAAAGCCCTTTTGTCCCGTGCAACGATTGCCAGCCTGCTGCTGGGCGCCTCGATGATGGCCAGCGCTGCAGACCTGCCGCGTACCCCTGCACCTGCAGGTGCCGAAGTGTTTATCGTCTCGCCTAAAGACGGCGCGACCGTCGACAAGACCTTCACCGTCAAATTCGGCGTCAAGGGCCTGGACCTGGAGCCCATCGACAAGCAAGTGCATGGCGCCGGTCACCATCACCTGCTGGTAGATCGCGACGTGCAGTCGCTCAAGGCCGATGAGCCGATTCCGGCCGATGCCACCTCGATCCACTTCGGCAAGGCCCAAACCGAAACCGAACTCACCCTGACCCCAGGCAAGCACACCCTGCAATTGGTGGCAGGCGATAACGTACACCGCCAGTTCGAGCCTACTGTAGCCTCGAAAGTGATCACGGTTAACGTTAAGTAAGATTTGTTCAGATGCAAAAAAGGGAGCCCCGAGGGGCTCCCTTTTTGTTGGTGCCGTTGAAACCTTAGAACAACACGCGGCTACGAATCGTGCCTTTGATGTGCTGCAGCTTCTCTTGCGCCAGGTCCGAGTACTCGGCGTCGACGTCGATTACAACGTAGCCGACCTTCTCGTTGGTCTGCAGGAACTGACCGGAGATGTTGATGCCGTTTTCCGCGAAGACCTTGTTGATCTCCATCATCACGCCAGGGATGTTCTGGTGGATGTGCAGCAGACGGTGCTTGCCAGGGTGAGCCGGCAGGGCCACTTCCGGGAAGTTCACCGACGATACCGAGGTACCGTTGTCGCTGTACTTGACCAGCTTCTCCGACACTTCCAGACCGATGTTGGCCTGGGCTTCGGCAGTGGAACCGCCGATGTGCGGGGTCAGGATCACGTTGTCCAGGCCACGCAGCGGGCTTTCGAAGATGTCGTCGTTGGAGCGTGGCTCCACCGGGAACACGTCGATTGCCGCGCCGATCAGGTGCTTGTCCTTGATCGCGTCGGCCAGGGCGTCCAGCTCGACCACGGTGCCACGGGCAGCGTTAATCAGGATGCCGCCTTTCTTGATGGCGCGGATTTCCTTCTCGCCGATCATCCACTGGGTCTCAGCGGTTTCCGGGACGTGCAGGGTGACGATGTCGGACATGCCCAGCAGCTCGGTCAGGCTGGCCACTTGGGTGGCGTTGCCCAATGGCAGCTTGGTCAGGGTGTCGTAGAAGAACACCTGCATGCCCAGGCCTTCAGCCAGGACCGACAATTGCGTGCCGATCGAGCCGTAACCGACGATACCCAGCTTCTTGCCACGGATTTCGAAGGAGTTGGCCGCGCTTTTGATCCAGCCGCCACGGTGGCAGGAAGCGTTCTTCTCAGGAATGCCGCGCAACAGCAGGATCGCCTCGGCCAGCACCAGCTCCGCAACGGAACGGGTGTTGGAGTACGGTGCGTTGAACACCGCGATGCCGCGCTCGCGCGCTGCGTTGAGGTCGACCTGGTTGGTGCCGATGCAGAAACAGCCGACTGCCACGAGTTTCTTGGCGTGATCGAAGATTTCTTCGGTCAGCTGAGTGCGGGAGCGAATGCCGATGAAGTGCGCGTCGGCGATCTTTTCCTTGAGTTGGGCTTCCGGCAGAGAACTGGTGATGTACTCAATGCTGGTGTACCCGGCGGCTTTCAGAACGTCGACAGCCGATGGGTGGACGCCTTCCAGAAGAAGGAACTTGATCTTGCTCTTATCGAGAGAAGTCTTGCTCATCTGCGTAAACCTGTATCCCGGAGAAAAATGGCAGGGAATCGAGCAGCACAAGCTGACCCGGACGGCAGGAAAGCCGTCACCGCAGAAACGCCCTTGGGCTCTGTCCTGCGGGGGCGGTATGCTAGCATACGCGCCCCGCTAAACACCTATTCCTGCGACGTGAAGCGTTCTCAGGATGACCATGAATTGTTCGAGAGTTCTGTCGATGACCCATCCTGCCCTGATTGATGAGCTGAAGACCCTGGTTGAGCCTGGCAAAGTGCTGACCGATGCAGACTCCCTGGAGGCTTACGGCAAGGATTGGACCAAGCACTTCGCACCCGCGCCGACCGCCATCGTCTTCCCCAAGACCATCGAGCAGGTCCAGGCCATTGTGCGTTGGGCCAATGAACACAAGGTGGCCCTGGTGCCATCCGGTGGCCGCACCGGCCTGTCCGCCGCCGCCGTGGCCGCTAATGGCGAAGTGGTCGTGTCGTTCGACTATATGAACCAGATCCTCGACGTGAACCTCACCGACCGCACCGCCGTGTGCCAGCCGGGCGTGGTTACCAAGCAATTGCAGAACGTCGCCGAAGAAAACGGCCTGTACTACCCGGTGGACTTCGCGTCGTCCGGTTCCAGCCAGATTGGCGGCAATATCGGCACCAATGCCGGCGGGATCAAGGTGATTCGCTACGGCATGACCCGCAACTGGGTGGCCGGCATGAAGGTCGTCACCGGCAAGGGCGACGTGCTGGAACTGAACCGGGACCTGATTAAGAACGCCACCGGCTACGACATGCGCCAGCTGTTCATCGGCGCGGAAGGCACCCTGGGTTTTGTGGTGGAAGCCACCATGCGCCTGGACCGTGCGCCGAAAAACCTCACCGCGATGGTCCTCGGCACCACCGACTTCGACTCGATCATGCCGGTGCTGCACGCCTTCCAGAACAAGCTCGACCTGACCGCCTTTGAGTTCTTCTCCGACAAGGCCCTGGCCAAAGTCCTCGGCCGTGGCGACGTGCCGGCACCGTTTGAAACCGAGTGCCCGTTCTACGCACTGCTGGAATTCGAAGCCACCACCGAAGAAGTCGCCAACCACGCCCTGGAAACCTTCGAGCACTGCGTGGAGCAGGGCTGGGTGCTGGACGGCGTGATGAGCCAGAGCGAAACCCAGCTGCACAACCTGTGGAAGCTGCGCGAGTACATCTCCGAGACCATTTCCCACTGGACCCCGTACAAGAATGACATCTCGGTCACTGTGTCGAAAGTGCCGGCGTTCTTGAAGGAAATCGATGCGATCGTCGGCGAACACTACCCGGACTTCGAAATCGTCTGGTTCGGCCACATCGGCGACGGCAACCTGCACCTGAACATCCTCAAGCCAGAAAACCTGAGCAAGGACGAGTTCTTCGCCAAGTGCGCCACCGTGAACAAGTGGGTGTTTGAAACCGTCGAGAAGTACAACGGTTCGATCTCCGCCGAACACGGCGTGGGCATGACCAAGCGCGATTACCTGACGTACAGCCGTTCGCTGGTTGAAATCGAATACATGAAAGCCGTCAAAGCCGTGTTCGACCCGAACGGGATCATGAACCCTGGCAAGATCTTCGCTGTTTAATCGCCCCTGAAGGAGTCGTTCCATGAGCTACCAGCACAAGTATGTCGACGGCACCAACATCCACTTCCCGGTGGGCAAAGTGGTGTGCATCGGGCGTAACTACGCCGAACATGCCAAGGAACTGGACAATCCGGTGCCCACCGAGCCGTTGCTGTTCATCAAGCCAGGCAGCTGCGTGGTGGCATTGGAGGGCGGTTTCGCCATCCCTACCGAGCGCGGTTCGGTGCATTACGAAGCAGAAATCGCGGTACTGATCGGCAAGCCGTTGTCGACCAAGCCGAGCCGTGAAGAAGTGCTGGATGCCATCTCCGGCTTCGCCCCGGCGCTGGACCTGACCCTGCGCGACAAGCAAGCCGAGCTGAAAGCCAAGGGCCTGCCGTGGGAAATCGCCAAGTCCTTCGACGGCGCGGCGGTGATTGCACCGTTCGTGGTTAGCAGCACCTTCCCGGACGTGACCGACATCGGCATTCGCCTGACCATCAATGGCGAAGTGCGCCAGGACGGCAACAGCGCGATCATGCTCAACCCGATCGTGCCGATGATCCAGTACATGGCTGGCTGCTTCTCGCTGCAAGCGGGCGACGTGATCCTCACCGGCACCCCGGCCGGCGTGGGCCCGCTGAATGTGGGCGATGAGTTGGTGTTGGAGTTGTCGGGCGTTAACCGCTTCGAAAGCCAGGTTCGCTGACGAAACGCGATTAAAAATGTGGGAGCGGGCTTGTGTGGGAGCGGGCTTGCTCGCGAATGCGGAGTGTCAGTCGCTGAATTAGTTGACTGATCCACCGCCTGT
>NZ_JANLGL010000312.1:0-4843 GCF_024655625.1 Pseudomonas sp. 18.1.10 | reverse complement strand
TCAGTCAGCCTATCTGTAGCTGATGTACCGCATTCGCGAGCAAGCCCGCTCCCACATTTTGAACTGCATTCCACCGGTGAAATTGGGGTTAGCCGTAGAAGTGCGGGCGATCCGGCAAGCTGACCTTCACAATCTGCTCGCTGTTCTGCGCTTCGATACACGCATCCGCCGCCACCGCCGCCGCAAAGCCATCCCACGCCGACGGCCCACCCACCTGCCCGGCACGCACGCTGTCGATAAACGCCTGCAACTCCACGTCATACGCACCGATAAAGCGGTCCTTCCAGTCCATCAGAATCGCATTGGACAGCTTGGCGCCGCTGCGCAGTTGCACCTGTGATGGCTCCGGCAGCTTGGCGATACCGGTCTCCCCCACCACTTCGCACTGGATGTCGTAGCCGTATTGGCAGTTCACAAACACTTCCACATCGATGCGCGTGCCCTTGGCGGTTTCCAGCAGTACGATCTGCGGGTCGCGCAGGTGAGCCAGGGCCTTGCTGGTCTTGCGCGGGAACACCACTTGCACCGAGACGTAGTCGTCGTTGAGCAACCAGCGCAACACATCCAGTTCGTGGATCAGGGTGTCGGTGATCGCCATGTCGGTCTTGTAGTTCTCGCCCACCGTCGGGTTGCGGTGTGCGCAGTGCAGCATCAGCGGCTCGCCGATCTGGCCACTGTCGATCACCGCTTTCAGGGCGCGATAGCCTTCGTCATAGGGGCGCATGAAGCCCACTTGCACCAGGCGCTTGCCGTAGGCGACTTCGGCGTCGACGATCTTGCGGCAGCCAGCAGCAGTGACCGCCAAGGGTTTTTCGCAGAACACCGGCTTGCCCGCAGCGATAGCGGCGAGCACAAACTCTTCGTGGCTCGGGCCCCAGGAGGTGACGAGCACCGCTTCCACTTCTGGCGAGTGGATCAGCGCGTGGCCGTCGGCATACACCTCGGCGCTGATGTTCAAGTCCGCCACCACTTTGGCCGCTTGCTCCAGGTTGATGTCGGTCACCGCCACCACCTGACTGTTCAGCAGGGTCTGGCTGCAACGACGGATGTGGTCACGGCCGATGGCGCCGGTACCGATGACTCCAAGCTTCAACGACATGTAAAAACTCCTCTTGTTATTAGTACTGCCGGGCTTTCGCCAGCTGTTCATTGAGTTTTTTTGCAGCAGCATTCGTGCGTGCGCTGGTGGACACCTGCGCCACCCCCACCCGCCACCACGACAGGTAGCCGTGGATCATGGTTTTTGGCAGGACCTTGATATCAATCAGCGTCGACACCGTTTGTGTACGCGCATCCGCCAGCGCCGCTTCGAGTTGTTCCACGGTGCTGACCTTGTAGGTCTTGCAGCCATAGGCCGCCGCGCTCATGGCGAAGTCCACCGGCACCAGGCCGCCGTCGAGCTTGCCGCTCTCGGGGTTGCGGTAGCGGAACTCGGTGCCGAAGCTGTCCATGCCATTGCCGATCTGCAGGTTGTTGATGCAACCAAAGGCCATGTTGTCCAGCAGCACCACGTTGATCTTGCGCCGCTCCTGGATCGAGGTGGCCAGCTCCGAGTGCAGCATCATGTAGGAGCCATCGCCGACCAGGGCGTAGACCTCTTTGCTCGGCTCGGCGAGTTTCACCCCCAGCGCGGCGTTGATCTCGTAGCCCATGCACGAATAGCCGTACTCGACGTGGTAGGTGTTGACGCCCTTGCTGCGCCAGGCGCGCTGCAAATCACCGGGCAGGCTGCCGGCGGCGGCGACGATGATGGCGTCGTCGGCCAGGGTGGCATTGAGCACGCCGAGCACACGGCTCTGGGTCAGGCACGAGCCGGTCAGTTCGATGAATTCGCGCAGGACGCCGCGGTCGAGGTGGTCATCGACTTCGGGTACAAAAGCATCGCCGTCGTATTCCACCTGATGCACGCGATCCACTTCAGCGTCGAGTTGCGCTTTGGCCTCGCGCACCTGCTCGCCCCAACCGCTGCGGTAGTCAGCCAACGCATCCGCCAAGGCTTCAAGGGCCAGCTGCGCATCGCCCAGCACTTGCACGGCGTCCAGTTTCAACACGTCGCAAGGGCTGATATTGAGGTTGAGAAATTTCACTTCCGGGTGCTTGAACAGCGACTTGGACGAGGTGGTGAAGTCGGTATAACGGGTGCCGATACCGATGATAAGGTCGGCCTCCGGCGCCAGCAGGTTGGCCGCCAGGCAGCCGGTTTCGCCAATCCCGCCGACGTTCAGCGGGTGGCTGGAGACCACCGCGCTCTTGCCCGCCTGGGTTTCCGCGAAAGGGATATCGAAACGCTCGGCAAACGCTTGCAGCGCCGCATTCGCGCCGGAGTACTTGACCCCGCCACCGCAGATAATCAGGGGTTTGCGCTTGCCCCGGAAGGCCGCCAGGGCATCGCCGATCATCGCAGCGGTGGCCGGGCGGCGGTCGATACGGTGCACGCGTTTTTGCAGGAAATAGTCGGGATAATCCCACGCCTCGGCCTGCACATCCTGGGGCAACGCCAGGGTCACCGCGCCGGTTTCGGCGGGATCGGTCAATACGCGCATGGCGTGAATCGCTGCGGTCATCAACTGCTCGGGACGGTTGATACGGTCCCAGTATTTGCTCACCGACCGGAACGCGTCGTTGGTGCTGATGCTCAGGTCGTGGAACTGCTCGATCTGTTGCAGCACCGGGTCGGGCTGGCGGCTGGCGTACACATCGCCGGGCAACAGCAGCAGCGGGATACGGTTGGCGGTGGCCGTCGCGGCGGCGGTGAGCATATTCGCCGCGCCGGGGCCGACGGACGCGGTGCACGCATAGATCTTGCGGCGCAGGTGCTGCTTGGCAAAACCGATGGCCGCATGGGCCATGCCCTGTTCGTTGCGGCCCTGGTGCACCACCAGGTCACCGGCGTCCTGTTCCAGCGCCTGGCCCAGGCCCAACACGTTGCCGTGGCCGAAAATGGTGAACACGCCGGCGACAAACTTGCTCTGCACGCCATCGACTTCGATGTATTGGTTGTCGAGGAACTTCACCAGGGCCTGGGCCATGGTCAGTCGGGTTGTGGTCATGTCGCGCCCCTTAAAGGTCCAGTAGCCAGCTGTGCTGCGGGTCGTTGTGGAAATGCCAGGCACGCTTGGGGCCGGCCATCACGTTCAAATAATAGGACTCGTAGCCGTACGGCACGCTGACCGGGTGGTAACCCTTGGGCACCACCACCAGGTCGCTGTTCTCCACCGCCATGGCCTGGTCGATGCTGCGGTCATCGGTGTACACGCGCTGGAACACAAAGCCCTGGGGCGGATTGATTTGGTGGTAATAGGTTTCTTCGAGAAAGCTCTGGTGCGGCAGATCGTCGGTGTCGTGCTTGTGCGGCGGGTAGCTCGACGAATGCCCGGACGGCGTGCGCACTTCCACCACCAGCAGGGAATGGGCCGGCGACGTGTCCGGCAGGATGTCGCACACGTAGCGGGTGTTGGCGCCTTTGCCGCGCACGCTGCGCTTGCAGTCTTGCGGGCGGATCAAACGGGGTTCATAGCCTTCGGTGCCAGGGGCAGCGCACACGGCAATCTGCACATCGCTCAAGGCAGTGACCTGGGCGACGGTGCCGGGTGGCAAGTAAGCGGCAAACGGTGATTTGTCTTCAAACACCGACTGGCGATCACCGAGGTTCTGCCAGTTGAAGCCCTCGCCTTCGATATTCACCCGGCCGCTGAGCAGCACCAGGCACAGTTCCTTATCACCGGCACTGACCGGCAGGGTTTCCCCCAGGCTCAAGCGGTAGGCTTTAAAGCCCACGTACTCCAGGCGCCCGTCTTCGAGGGCGACCATGGTTTGCCCGCGTTTGTTGCTCTTGACCAACAGGCTCATGCTTGTGTCCTCTCGGTGAGCAGCGCGCGCAGGGTGTCGTAGCCCTTTTTTGCATAGATATAGCTGGGCGCCACGGCCGGGTCCTGCTCGGCTTCCACCACCAGCCAGCCCTCGTACTTCGCGGCCAGAAGCTCATCGAGCAGTTCGCCAAACTCGATATCGCCATCGCCGGGCACGGTGAAGGTGCCGTTGACGATGCAATCCGGGAAGCTCCACATCTGGTTGCGTGCCAGTTGCACCACCGGCTTGCGCACGTCCTTGAAGTGCACGTGGCAGACGCGGCCGATATGTTTGCGCAGCACATCGAGGGGCTCGCCGCCGCCCATGTAGCAGTGGCCCGAATCGAACAGCAGGCCGACTTCCGGACCGGTGCGCGTCATGAGTTGATCGATGTCGTCCGGGGATTCGACGTAGGCGCCCATATGGTGGTGGTACGCCAGGCGCACGCCCTGGGACAGGGTGAAACGCGCCAGCTCAGTGAGCTTGTCGGCATATTCCTGCCAGGCCTGTTCGCTGTGGAAACGCGGGCGTTCGATCAGGCGGATTCTTGAGCCCTGGATCGAATCGGCCACTTCGCCGTACACCAGCACGGTCGCGCCGTTTTGTTTGAGCAGCTCGACGTGAGCGGCGATGGCCTCGATTTCTTCCGCCACCGAACGCCGCGCCAGGCGGCTGGAATACCAGCCGGAAACCAGCGCCAGGTCGTACGGGCGCAGCACATCGCCGACGCCCTTGGCGTCCTTGGGGAATTTGCCGTTGAGTTCAAAACCTTCGTAGCCGATTTCCTTGCCTTCGCTCAGGGCGGTGCTCAGGGGCGTTTCACCGCCCAGGGCCGGCAGGTCGTCGTTGCTCCAGGAAATCGGGTTGATGCCAATTCGGATTGCGGGCATGGCTGCACCTTTTGTTTTTATCTAGCTTAAGCCGGGTGAGATTTGCTTTATGTGGGAGCGGGCTTGCTCGCGAAGGCGGCGTGTCAGGCGACACATCTGCTGGC
>NZ_JANLGL010000311.1:0-4844 GCF_024655625.1 Pseudomonas sp. 18.1.10 | reverse complement strand
CACACATGTACTGGCTGACACACCGCATTCGCGAGCAAGCCCGCTCCCACATTTGGATTGTGGTGTGCCTGGCGAAAAAAAACGCCCCGAACCAGTCGGGGCGTTTTTTATTCAGGGTTTACCGATCAAGCCTGATCGGCCAACCGCCACGTCGTCCCACCCTTGCCGTCTTCCAACACCACGCCCATGGCGGTGAGTTGGTCGCGGATGCGGTCGGATTCTGCCCAGTCCTTGTTGGCCCGCGCAGTCAAACGTGCCTGGATCAGCGCATCCACTTCAGCCGCATCCACACGCCCTTCGGCGCCGGCTTGCAGGAAGTCATCGGCCTCCATCTGCAACACACCCAGCACGCTGGCCAGTTCTTTCAAGCGGGCCGCCAGGCCAGCCGCTGCGTCGAGATCGCTCTCGCGCAGGCGGTTGATCTCGCGCACCATCTCGAACAGCACGGCGCAGGCTTCGGGGGTGCCGAAGTCGTCGTTCATCACTTGGGTGAAGCGCTCGACGAACGCTTCGCCGCCGGCAGGGGCAACCACTGGCAAGCCTTTCAACGCGTGGTAGAACCGCTCCAGGGCGCCCTTGGCGTCCTTGAGGTTGTCTTCCGAGTAGTTGATGGCGCTGCGGTAGTGGCTCGACACCAGCAGGTAACGCACAACCTCAGGATGGTACTTTTCCAGCACGTCGCGAATGGTGAAGAAGTTGTTCAAGGACTTGGACATCTTCTCGCCATTGATGCGGATCATGCCGCAGTGCATCCAGGCGTTGGCGTAGGTCTTGCCGGTGGCGGCTTCGCTCTGGGCGATTTCGTTTTCGTGGTGCGGGAACTCGAGGTCGCTGCCGCCGCCATGAATGTCGAAAGTCTCGCCCAGGCAGCAGGTGGACATCACCGAGCATTCGATGTGCCAGCCCGGACGCCCGGCGCCCCATGGCGACTCCCAGCTCGGCTCGCCGGGCTTGGTGCCTTTCCACAGCACGAAGTCCAGCGGGTCTTGCTTGGCTTCGTCCACTTCGATGCGTGCGCCGATGCGCAGGTCTTCGATCTTTTTACGCGACAGCTTGCCGTAGCCCATGAACTTGGCGACGCGGTAGTACACGTCGCCATTGCCCGGGGCGTAGGCGTAACCCTTGTCGATCAGGGTCTGGATCATCGCGTGCATGCCCGGGATGTGGTCCGTGGCGCGCGGTTCCATGTCCGGCTTGAGGATGTTGAGGCGCGCCTCGTCCTCGTGCATGGCGGCGATCATGCGCTCGGTCAGCGCATCGAACGACTCGCCGTTTTCGTTGGCGCGGTTGATGATCTTGTCGTCGATGTCGGTGATGTTGCGCACATACGTCAAGTCATAGCCGCTGAAACGCAACCAGCGGGTCACCAGGTCGAAGGCCACCATGCTGCGGCCGTGGCCGATGTGGCAGTAGTCGTACACGGTCATGCCGCACACGTACATGCGCACCTTGTTGCCATCCAGCGGCTTGAAGACTTCTTTGGTCTTGCTGAGTGTGTTGTAGATCGTTAGCACGACAAATCCCTTAAATCACTGGCCCCACGAATCACGCAAGGTCACGGTACGGTTGAATACCGGCTTACCTGGCTTCGAGTCCTTGATATCCGCGCAGAAGTAACCTTCGCGCTCGAACTGGAAACGGTCTTCCGGCTGTGCTTCGCCCAACGACGGCTCGGCACGACAACCAGTGAGAACTTGCAGGGAGTCAGGGTTGATGTTGTCGAGGAAGCTCGCGCTGTCTTCGGCCTTCTCAGGGTTCGGCGAGCGGAACAGGCGGTCGTACAAACGCACTTCGCACTCGATGCTGGCGGCGGCCGGCACCCAGTGGATCACGCCCTTGACCTTGCGGCCTTCCGGGTTCTTGCCCAGGGTTTCCGGGTCGTACGAGCAACGCAGTTCGACGATGTTGCCATCGGCGTCCTTGATCGCTTCGTCGGCACGGATCACGTAGCTGCCGCGCAGGCGCACTTCGCCCGCCGGTTCCAGGCGCTTGTAGCCCTTTGGCGGCTCTTCCATGAAGTCATCGCGGTCGATGTAGATTTCACGGCTGAACGGCAGCTTGCGCACGCCCAGTTCTTCTTTCTGCGGGTGACGCGGCAACTCGAGGTTGTCGACCTTGTCTTCCGGGTAGTTGGTGATGACCACTTTCAACGGACGCAGTACGCACATGGCGCGCGGGGCGCTGTGGTCGAGGTCGTTGCGGATGCTGAATTCGAGCATGCCGAAGTCCACCACGCCGTCGGAACGGTTGGTGCCGACCATGTCGCAGAAGTTGCGGATCGATGCAGGCGTGTAGCCACGGCGACGGAAGCCCGACAGGGTGGACATGCGCGGGTCGTCCCAGCCATGCACGTGCTTCTCGTCCACCAGTTGCTTGAGCTTGCGCTTGCTGGTGATGGTGTAGTTCAGGTTCAGGCGGCTGAACTCGTACTGGCGTGGATGCGCCGGCACTGGCAGGTGCTCCAGGAACCACTCGTACAGCGGGCGATGGCTTTCGAACTCGAGGGTGCAGATGGAGTGGGTGATGCCTTCGATGGCGTCCGACTGACCGTGGGTGAAGTCGTAGTTCGGGTAGATGCACCACTTGTCACCGGTCTGGTGGTGGTGGGCGTGGCGGATGCGATACATGATCGGGTCGCGCAGGTTCATGTTCGGCGAGGCCATGTCGATCTTGGCACGCAGTACACGGGCACCGTCGGCGAACTCACCGGCGCGCATGCGGGCGAACCAGTCGAGGTTCTCTTCCACCGAACGGTCGCGGAACGGGCTGTTCTTGCCCGGCTCGGTCAGGCTGCCGCGGTATTCCTTGGCTTGCTCCGGGCTCAGGTCGTCGACGTAGGCCTTGCCGGCCTTGATAAGCTCGACGGCCCAGTCGTGCAACTGGTCGAAGTATTGCGAGGCATAGCGCACTTCACCGGACCACTCGAAGCCCAGCCACTTCACGTCGCTTTCGATGGCGTCGATGTATTCCTGGTCTTCCTTGGCCGGGTTGGTGTCGTCGAAACGCAGGTGCGTGACGCCACCGAACTCCTGGGCCAGGCCGAAGTTCACACAGATCGACTTGGCGTGACCGATGTGCAGGTAACCGTTGGGCTCTGGCGGGAAGCGGGTGACGATCTGCGTATGCTTGCCCGAATCCAGGTCCGCCTGGATGATCGGGCGCAGGAAATTGACCGGGACGGCAGGTCCGGCCTTGGAATTCGAGGTAGGGTCGACAGTGGGCTTGCTCATAGGATCCTTGAACAGACAGGTTCGTGGCCGGGTAAGGCCAGATAAAACAAAGCGCTCATAATAGCCGAAGCCGTCAAGACACTGACAGAGCGTGGCCAAAAACTGCTGCATTAATTGCATGGGCGGTAAAAAACCACCTCGAAATTCCTACAGGTCACGCTAAACTGCGCCCCTTGGCCGCTGCTTTGCCAAAAAGTGTCGCCAAATCGGTAAGGCGCTCAGGCGTCCACACCCACGAATTCCTTGAAAGAGAAACGACCATGACTCAAGTCAAACTGACCACCAACCACGGTGACATCGTCATCGAGCTGAACGCCGAGAAAGCGCCGATCACCGTCGCCAACTTCATCGAGTACGTGAACGCCGGCCACTACGAAAACACCGTGTTCCACCGTGTGATCGGTAACTTCATGGTCCAGGGCGGCGGTTTCGAGCCTGGCATGAAAGAAAAGAAAGACAAGCGCCCAAGCATCCAGAACGAAGCGGACAACGGCCTTTCCAACGACAAGTACACCGTCGCCATGGCCCGTACCATGGAGCCGCATTCGGCCTCCGCGCAGTTCTTCATCAACGTGGCCGACAACGCCTTCCTGAACCACAGCGGCAAGAACGTGCAGGGTTGGGGTTACGCGGTATTCGGTAAAGTCACCGAAGGCCAGGACGTCGTCGACAAGATCAAAGGCGTGCAGACCACCGGTAAAGCCGGTCACCAGGACGTTCCGGTAGAAGACGTTATCGTCGAGAAAGCCGAGATCATCTAAGGGTGATCCTGCTTATTTCAGACTTGCATCTGGAAGAGGAGCGCCCGGACATCACCCGGGCGTTTCTGGATCTGCTCCACGGCCGCGCCCGTGGCGCCCAGGCGTTGTACATTCTGGGGGACTTCTTTGAAGCCTGGATTGGCGACGATGGCATGACCCCCTTCCAACGTTCGATTTGCGCGGCCCTGCGCGAACTGAGCGACAGCGGCACCCCGATTTTCATCATGCATGGCAACCGCGATTTCCTCATTGGCAAGGCGTTCTGCAAAGCAGCAGGCGCAACCTTGCTCAAGGACCCGAGTGTCGTGCAGTTGTGTGGCGAGCCCGTGCTATTGATGCACGGCGACAGCCTGTGCACCCGCGACGTCGGCTATATGAAGCTGCGCCGCATCCTGCGCAACCCCATCGTGCTGTTCATCCTGCGTCACCTGCCCTTGCGCACCCGCCACAAACTGGCGCGCAAACTGCGCAGCGAGAGCCGTGCGCAGACGCGCATGAAGGCCAACGACATTGTCGATGTGACCCCCGAGGAAGTGCCACGGGTGATGCAGCAGTTCGGCGTGCGCACCCTGGTCCACGGCCACACCCACCGCCCCGCCATTCACAAGTTGCAGATCGGCGAGCAAGCGGCCAAGCGCATTGTGCTGGGGGATTGGGACAAGCAGGGCTGGGCGTTGCAGGTGGATGAGCAAGGGTTTCAGTTGGCGGCGTTTGATTTTGTGAACCCGCAGTTGGCATTGCCTGGGGCCTGACTCTCAAACACCACTGATCCCATGTGAACACAGGTCCAAATGTGGGAGCGGGCTTGCTCGCGAAGGCGGTGTGTCAGTCAACTTATGTATCGACTGAACCA
>NZ_JANLGL010000310.1:0-4861 GCF_024655625.1 Pseudomonas sp. 18.1.10 | reverse complement strand
GCAACACCTCGGTATGACTGACAGACCGAGGTGCGTGCATCGCAGGCAAGCCAGCTCCCACACAAGCCAGTTTCCACATTTGGTTTTGCAGTGTTTTGGACTACGCGACTTGCTGAGCCTGCTCGCGTTCGGCGATCAACTGGCGGGTGAGGGGGATCAGGCGCTTGCCGTAATCAAGCGCATCGTTCAGCGGATCAAATCCACGGATCAGGAACGTGGTGATCCCCAGGTCGTAGTAGTCCACCAACGCCTCGGCGACTTGCTCAGCCGTCCCCACCAATGACGTGGAGTTGCCCTGCGCGCCAAGCAGCCCGGCAATGCCAGTCCACAGGCGCTTGTCCAGGCGCGAGCCTTGCGCGGCGGCGGCGAGCAAGCGGCGCGAGCCTTCGTTCGGCGGTTCGCGGCGCACAAAGCCATTCTTTTCTGCCAGTGCGGTGGCCTGCTGCAAGATGCTGTCGGCGCGTGCCCACGCCAGTTCTTCGGTTTCGGCGAGGATCGGTCGCAGCGACAAACTGAAGCGAATCGTGCGCCCGTGCTTGGCCGCCTCGGCGCGCACCTGGGTGACGATCTCGCGCACTTGCTCGTAGGTCTCGCCCCACAGCGCGTACACGTCGGCATGCTTGCCGGCCACGGCGATGGCCGCCGCTGACGAACCCCCGAAGTACAGCGGGATATGCGGCTGTTGCGGCGACTTCACCGTGGAGTGCGCGCCTTCGACCTGGTAGTAGGTGCCGGCGAAATCGAAGGGCTGCTCGCTGGTCCATTCCTGGCGCACCACGCTCAGGTATTCGTCGGTGCGCGCGTAACGTTCGTCCTTGCCGATATGGCTGCCATCGGCGCGCAGTTCGCGGTCATCGCCGCCGGTGATGATATGCACCGCCGTGCGCCCGCCGTTGAATACATCCAGGGTGGTGAACTGGCGTGCGGCCAAGGTCGGCTGGGCGAAACCCGGGCGATGGGCGATCAGAAAATGCAGCTTTTTCGTCACGCTGGCGGCGTGGGAGGCGATCAGCGTGCTGTCCGGGCTGTTGGAATGGAACGCCACCAGGGCGCGGTCGAAACCGGCCTCTTCGTGGGCGCGGGCCACGCTTTCGACGTAGTCCGGTTGCAGGGTAGGGCCGCTGCGCGGATGGATCTCGGAAGCGTGATGGCCGCCAATGTAGCCGATGAATTCAATGCTCATGGTCTGTCCTTGTCTGGTGCGGGATGGTCACCTCCACCGGGCAGGGGGTCGGTTGTTCGCGTCCAAGGTAGGGGCAGGCGGCGGGGCTGTAAAAGGCCGTTTGGTTCTAACCTAATTATTAAAATGTAGAATCATAAAAAGTTGGTGTATCAGTATTTTGCATTTTTATTGGTGAGGTCAGTGTTCAGCATCCAGCGCTTCCGTCATCGCAATGCCGGGTAGTGCGGCATTGCCTGGGTTGCCCATGCGGTCCGCCAGGTAGCGCGCCGGTGGTTGGCCCACGGCCTTGCGGAACATGGTGATGAAACCACTGGCGTTCTCATAACCCAGGTCCAGGGCCACACGCTGCACGCTGTCGCCCTTGGCCAGGCGTTGCAGGGACAGGATCACGTGCAACTGCCGGCGCCAACGGCCAAAACTCAGGCCCAGTTCCTCCAGCAAGAGCCGCGTCATGCTGCGCTCGCTCATGCCGATGCGCACCGCCCACTGGCCGAGGGTGGCCTTGTCCGTCGGCTCGGCCAGCAGGCTGTCGGCCAGGCGCCGCAGCCGTGGGTCTTGTGGCATGGGCAGGTGCAGGGCTTCAATGGGCGCGGCGGCCAGTTCATCCAACAGCGTGCTGATTAAGCGGCCCTGGGCGCCGTCCTCTTCATACAGTTGCGGGAAACCGACGGCCTTGCTGATGAGCTCATGCAGCAGCCCCGACACCGCCAGGGTGCAGCATTGCGCGGGCAGGGCGCGGGCGGCGTCGGGGTCGATCAGCAGGCAATAGACCTGCGCCTCGCCAGACCCACGCGCGGCATGAGAGGTGCCGCCGGGAATCCACAGCGCGCATTGCGGTGGCACGATCCAGATGCCGGCTTCGATTTCACAGTGGATGACCCCGCGCAGGGTGTACATCAACTGGCCTTTGCGATGGGCGTGCTGGGCATGTTCCCAGGTGTCCGAAGTGCTGCTGGCGCCCACGGCCACCACGGCGCGGGGGAAGACGTCGGCATCCTTGGCCATCATCGGGTCATGCAGGTCGAGGCGGTGATGTTTCATGGTGTGGGCGCATCTTGGCTGAATTGCGAAATAGTCTGGCTATTCTGTGCAATGCCGTCCAGGGTTTTGTCTCTTATAGTGAGAGTCACTCTCATTAAGGAGCTTTGCCATGCGACTCGACAGTACAACCTTCCCAGTGGTCAAAATCTTCTTCGACGCCCCCAACGAAGGCGGGCCGGAGGATGCCTTCGTGGTTTTCGAGGGCCTGTTGGCCCGTCAACAAGCCTTTGTGCTGCTGCACGAAAAATCCGTGGATGAAAACAATCACGAGCATGCCCATGAGGAGCGCAAGCAAGCCTCGATCTGGATGAAGAAAAACAAGCCGGCGTTGCGTGCGTACGTCAAAGGCATGATCCAGGTGGAACCGAGCGCGGCGCAGCGGTTGGCGCTCAAGCCGTTTGCCGTGATGTTCGGCAAGGCCTGGGGCTATCCGCTGTTGGTGGTGGAGTCCAAGGACCGCGCCTGGGCCTTGGCGCGGGATGTGCTGGATGAGCAGGTGTCGGATGTGGCGCATTTCTAACCCTGGAAATACGCAGTTGTGGGAAGGGAGCAAGCTCCCTCCCCACACTGAGATCAGGTATCCTCCGCGCCCCGCTTATCACCGATTCAAAGACAGATGACAGGACAAGACATGCAGGCGCTGCTGGAGTCGATCCTGGACGAAGTGCGTCCATTGATCGGCCTCGGCAAAGTGGCCGACTACATCCCCGCGCTGGCCGATGTGCCGGCCAATCAATTGGGGATCGCCGTGTACGGCAACGACGGTGCCGCCTATTGTGCCGGCGACGCCGACACGTTGTTTTCGGTGCAGAGCATTTCCAAGGTGTTCAGCCTGGTGCAGGCCATCGACCACGGTGGCGAAACCATCTGGGAACGCTTGGGCCATGAACCGTCCGGGCAGCCCTTCAACTCGCTGGTGCAGTTGGAATTTGAACGCGGCCGGCCGCGCAATCCGTTTATCAATGCCGGCGCACTGGTGATCTGCGATATCAACCAGTCGCGTTTTGCCGTGCCGATCCTGTCGATGCGCGATTTTGTGCGGCGCCTGTCGGGTAACCCGCAGATCCTGGTCAATAGCGTCGTCGCCGAATCCGAAGCCCAGCATGGTGCACGCAATGCGGCCATGGCGTACCTGATGAAGTCGTTCGGCAACTTCCACAACGATGTCGATGCCGTGCTGCACAGCTACTTCAACTACTGCGCGTTGCAGATGAGCTGCCTGGACCTGCCCAAGGCGTTCAGCTTCCTGGCCAACGAAGGCGTGAGTGCCCACAGCGGCGAGCAAATCCTCACGGCCCGCCAGACCAAGCAGGTGAACTCGATCATGGCCACTAGCGGGCTGTATGACGAGGCGGGGAATTTTGCCTATCGGGTCGGCTTGCCGGGCAAGAGCGGCGTGGGCGGCGGCATCGTCGCGGTAGTGCCGGGGCAGTTTACGGTGTGCGTGTGGTCGCCGGAGTTGAATGCCGCCGGGAACTCGCTGGCGGGGATCAAGGCGTTGGAGTTGTTGAGTGAGCGGATTGGGTGGTCGGTGTTTTGATAACGCGGCACGTGAAATAGCCCGGGCAGCGCAAATCCCACATCAAGATTCAGGCTTCTTTTTCCGTGGCGCAGACCGGACGTTCGACCACGGTAAAACCATGCCGACCGCTTGCTGGTACTGCCGATACCGCTCACCAAACAGCGCCACAAGATCCTTCTCTTCAAAGTAAGCACCCACAAAAATGTAGGCCGTCAGCCCAACCGCAAACAACAGGTGGCCAGCGGTCATGTGCGGCGTTGCCCAGAAGGCTATCAGGAATCCCAGGTACAGGGGGTGGCGGACAATCCTGTAAAGCGATGGCGTTCGGAATATCGACAGCTGTTGTGTCGTGCCACGCCAACGATCAATGGCCTGCTTGAGGCCAAAGAGTTCGAAATGGCTTATCAGCAACGTTGCCACAAAGACAACCCCCCAGCCCAACCAGAACAGACCGGTCAGCAGCACGCTGGCCCAAGCCGCCTCAACCTGCCAGACGGTGAACGTGATCGGCTGCCACAACCAGAACATCAGCGCGAGCACCAGGCTGCTGAGCAAGACGTAGGTCGAGCGCTCGGCAACGGGCGGGACGAATGTCGTCAGCCAGCGCTTGAAGCTTTTACGTGCCATCATCGAATGCTGGACGCCGAATAACAGCATCAGCAAGCAGTTGACCAGGGTTGCCAGAGGCCAATCGATGAGGGGGCCGGAGTTGATGTGCTTGGGTACGACGACACCGCCGACGAAGCCGATCAAGTAGAAAAACGTGAATAGAAAGACCAGATAACAGCAGGTGCTGAAGACCAGCCCGGCAATACGTGCAGGATGGCCGTTCGCGGTTTTTTGCAGGTTCATGGACGAATCCTTTCGCACATGGTGAGGGGGTAAGCCAATCGATGATTGAACTCTCGCCCTGTCAAGGTTAGCGGGGTTTGAGGATTCGGCTACCTGGGTACACAGAACCCTATCCAGCGAAGTTTCCAGGGACAGCCTGAAAGCCTTGTGGGAAATATCTGTGCACAGCAAGCGCCGTCTACCACTGTGCTAGAGCACCGCAAATCCCATGTGGGAGCTGGCTTGCCTGCGATAGCGGTCTGTCAGTCAACACATCTGCCCCT
>NZ_JANLGL010000030.1:0-43596 GCF_024655625.1 Pseudomonas sp. 18.1.10 | reverse complement strand
TTGGCTTTGATGCGAACTTCCTGGCGTCGCAGTAGCAGAGCCTGATCCCGCGCGAACGCATGTAAGGCTCAGGCTCCCTCGCCACAGGTGCAGCATTCATCTGGTATTTATTTCAGCGCGGGGTCGCCGGGGTTGAGTTTTTTCCAACTCTGCATGACCCCCTGCGCTTTCGGCTCCTGGCCGTTTTCCAGGTAGTACTGGATCAGCGACAGCCGTGCATTACGGTTGTACGGCTGGCGCTGGAGCAGGTTTTCCAGTTGTTCGCAGGCTTCGTCGACCTTGCCACTGTCATGCAACGCCACCGCTAGGACAAAGGCGTACTGGGCGTTGGCCGGGTCGAGGCGCACGGCGTTGCGCAAATACGTCATGGCGCTAGCCGGCTCACCTGCACGAATCGCCATCAAGCCTCGGGTGTGTTGCAACAGCGCCGCGTCCGGGTGCTGCGCCAACTGATCCACGATCAGGTCTCGCGCTTCCGGCCCACGGCCATTGGCTTCCAGCCACTGCGCCAGGGTCACCAGCGCCGGAAAGAAATCCGGGTCGCGCAGCAGGGCGCTGCGCAGTTGGGCTTCGACTTTGTCGCCACGGCCGCTGGCCTGGTAGAGCATCGCCAGGTTGAGGTTGGCTTCGGCGCGCTCCAGCAGGCTCAGTTGCACCTGTTCGTATTCGGCGATGGCGCTGCTCCACGCCGGGCCCTGGCTTGGAACGCTGAGCAAGTCCCGCGCGGCGAGGATGCGCACGGCGCGCACCGGATCACGCAGCAACGGCCCATAGAGGGCGACACGCTCCGGGGGCGGGAGCAGGGCGCTGACCGCACGCACGGCACTCTCACGCACCTGGGGCGCCGGGTTGCCAAGGTCCTTGGTCGCCAGTTTCAACGCCTGTTCACTGGGGTAATTGGGCAACTCCACCAGCAACGTTGCACGCTGGATCGCCGGCAGGTTGCCTCGCGCCAGCTGTTCATACAGCGCCTGGGCCGCGCCCGGTTGGCCGCCCCGAATCAACGCCATGTTCTCGGCGTAACCCGGTGCCTTGAGCACATCACGGGCGCCGGGTGGGATGCTGAAACTGTGGTCATGGCGCAAGTCATTGCCCATGTACACCTTGCCGGGCATATGGCAATCCACGCAAAAGGCGCCGGTTTTGCCCATGTGCGCGGCGCCGTCGTAGTCCTTGGCCTGCAAGCCGCGCCCGTCCACGGTGGCGATTGGGGTCTTGCCAGCGGTGTTGTGGCATTGCAGGCATACCCCATTGCCTGGCGCCTTGAGTTCAGCGCTGTGGGGGTTGTGGCAGTTGCTGCAGCGCACACCTTTGTCGGCCATCTTGCTTTGGGCGAAGGAGCCGTGTTCGAACACTTCGTCCTTGATCTTGCCGTCCAGGGCATACAGCTCGCGGGTCAGTACACTGGGCAGGTAGTCGTCCATCAGCCGTTTGCCGACGGTAAACCCATCGCCCAATGGCGCGCGGCGGGCGTGGCAGCGGGCGCAGGTTTCGAGCTCGACGGTGGCGTCCTTGTCTTTCAGGTCTACGGCGAAGCCCATGTGCAGCAAGTCGCCTTTTTTAGCGGCCCATTGCAGGTGGTTGGACGCCGGGCCGTGGCAGGCCTGGCAACCGACGCCGAGGCTGTTCCACTGGCTGTCGAAGGTGTTGTTGACCGCGTCGAAATTACGTTTGTAGCCGGTGGTGTGGCATTCGACGCACATGAAGTTGGCGTTCTGGCTGGGTTTGCTCCAGTGCAGCGGGTTCTTGACGTTCACGCCCTGGCCGGGGTAGAGGTGAAACCAGCGGTTCTGCTGCATATCCCAGGCCACGCCAAGGGCTTGCAGGCGACCGTCGCCCACGTCGATCAGGTATTGCTGCAGCGGCGCGATGCCAAAGGTGTACGCCACCTTGAAGTCGGCGGGCTGGCCGTCGGCCCCCGGGGTATTGACCCAGAACTCGGCGCCCCGTTGATAAAACCGCGTGGTCTCGCCTTCGGCGCTGAACGTGACGTCATTGAAGTCGGCGGGCACCGTCTGCGCCGTCGCCACCTGCATCGCCAATTGGTGGTGGGAACCTTGCCAATCCTTGGCCTGGGCCTGGTGGCAGCCCTGGCATTGCTGCTCATCGACCATCTGCGCGGGGGTAATCACCGCTGGCTTGGCGGCGACAACGGGCGCTGACAACCGAGGCGTGCTGGCTTGCAGGAAAAACCAGATCCCGGCCATGGCCAACAACAGCAACACAATCAATACGGGGTAGAGGTAACGACGGGATGGATCACGGTGGGGTACAGCTTTTTTGGCTTTTTTGGGCTCTGGCATTCCGACTTCCGCTGTCTTGATGCGTGGACGCTCTACGGCGCGCTTAAGCTGTGTGCAGCTTTGACGCAGGTCACAGGTCTGTCAAACCCGGCAGATGAAATAACCGCGATTTCCCCAGAGTTGGCTATACCTACAGCTCAATGTTTCAGTGATGACCGCCAGGGAGTTCAATGATGAAACTAAGGCTAGTGATCAGCACGCTGTGTGTCGCCTCGCTCGGACTGACAGGCTGTGCCAGCAAAGTCACCCAACCGGACGAGTATTCCGGTTTTCTCTCGGACTACAGCCACCTCAAGGAAGCCAAGTCACCGTCCGGTGCCGAGGTGATGCGCTGGGTCGATCCCAAGCTGGACCTGAGCCGCTACACCGCCGTCTACGTCGAGCCGACACAGTTCTACCCCAAACCCCAGGCCACCGCGAAGATCCCGGAGAGCACGCTCAACGGCATCAACACCTACTACAACCAGGCGCTCAAGCGTGAGTTGGAGAAGTCCCTGCCACTGGCCAACGCGCCTGGCCCCGGGGTGATTGTGGTGCGTGCGGCGATCACCGCCGTGAGCAGCAAGACTGAAGGCCTCGCCCCGTACGAATACATTCCGGTAGCGCTGGTCGTGGCCGCCGCCAGTACCGCGTCTGGCCACCGTGACCAGGAAACCACCCTGGGCACCGAGGCGCAGTTCCTTGACGGTGCCAGTGGCAAGGTGATCGCCCAGGTGGTGCGCAAAGGCACCGGCAAGCCGCTGGCCAACGAAGCCCAAGTGATGAAGGCCGACGACGTGAAAAGCGTGATTGATGGCTGGGCGTCGGACTTGCACCAGTCCTATGTAAAGCTGAAAAAACACTAAACCCCGCAACACCACAAACCCAATGTGGGAGCGGGCTTGCCCGCGAAGGCGGCCTGCCAGTCAACATCGATGCAGCAGATCCACCGCCATCGCAGGCAAGCCAGCTCCCACAGTTTGATCGGTGCAAACCTGATCCAGCATGCGAACGCGATAGCGGTGGTTCAGTCACCTGATGCAGTGGCTGACACTCCGCTTCCACAAGGCGCTGCGCAAAACCAGCGGTAGTACGGGTTGGCACTGTCCTGCTGCAACACCTCTCGAATATCCCGCCCCCAGGCATCGCGATCACCGTCATAGGCATGCAGGCTGGCGCGGTAGAACTGCATCAGGCGCTGCTGTTCGGCGCCGAGGGTGCGCGTGAAGGCGGCGTCGGCATTGCGCAGCGGTGCGGGCACGCGCAGGTCGAGCAGGGCTGGCAGGACGCGGGTGATCTCTTTGCTGCGTACCCACGGCGCGTATTCGATGCGCGGCTGGTCGTCAGTGACCGGCAAGGCATCAGCGGCGAAGCGTTCCAGGCCCTGGCGATCAGTGACCCACGTCGCCAACAAGGTGGCGGCCGAATCGATGCCCACGTCGGCCAGTGCACGACTGACGCCGGGTTGGTCGAAACGCTGGCGGATGCGCGCCGCGTCCAACTCGATGGGCTCGCGAGAGCCCACCAGCAGCATCTCGTGAAACTCGCTGGTCCACAGCGAGGCATACGGGAACACATTCAGGAAGCTGCGCACCAGCGCGCGGGAATCGTCGATGTTTTGCGTCGGCAACGGCAGCCACTGGGCCAGCAGGCCGTTTTTCTCCAGGCGCGTGGCAGCCAATTGGTAGAAGTCCTGGGAATACAGGTTGACCACGCCAGCGGCGGAGGGCGGCGGCGGTTCGAGGGTAATCAGGTCATAGGCGTGCGGGGTGCGCAGCAATTCCTGGCGACCATCGCGCAGGCGCAGGTCGATGCCGGGGTCAGTGGCCGCATTGAAATTGCCTTTGAACAACGGCGCCGCGTCGATCACCGCAGGCAGCAGTTCGGCGACCACACGCTGGTCCAGGCCGGGATAACGCAACAGCGCACCCGCGGTAATGCCGGTGCCGAAGCCGATCACCAGCGCCGACTTGGGTTCACCGTTGTGAATCAACAGCGGCAGCAACGCCTGCACCCGCATGTAGCGCAGCGACGGCATGGCGTCACCGGTATTCGACACGCCCTGGATATACAGGCGCTGAAACGCCCGCGCACCCTGGCCTTGGCTGACCACCGCGACCGTCGCGCCCCGGCCTTCCTGATAAAACGCGAGGTTGGCATTACGCGCCCCCGGCAGCAATTTCGCCAGGCGATCCACCGGCGTCAGCAGCGCTACGGCCAGTGACACCAAGCCCAGTGCAACCACCGCTTGGCGCCGGCCCTTTTTCACCCCATGGCCGCGGCGCACAGCCAGGTAACCCACGCCCGCAGCAATCACCGCCAGCAACCCCAAGGTGCGCACCAACCCCAGCCAGGGAATCAGCACAAAACCGCAGAGCATTACCCCGACGATCCCGCCCAAGGTGTTGAAGGCCACGACGGCGCCCACATCACGCCCCACATGGCGGTTGCCGACACTCAGGCGCAGCGCCAAGGGAAACGCCGCGCCAAGCAACAGCGTCGGCACAAACACAATGCACAGCGCCGCCACAGCAAACCGTGCGCTCATCCCTGGCAACTCGCTACCGCCCAGGCCCAGCACCAGCGCTTCGGCCTGGGTTTGCAGCAGCACCAGCCAGCGTCCGAGCAGGGCGATTTCCAGCAACGCGACCAGCCCCGCGCCCGCAATCAACAGGCCAAATACCCCCCAGGGATCACGAATCCGTGCCACCCGCCGCGACATCATTTGGCTGCCGATAAACAACCCGCACAGGTACGTGGCGAGCACCACGGCAAACGCATAGGTGCGCGTACTCATGAACTGCACGATGGATTGCGACCAGACCACCTCATACCCCAACGCCACGCCACCGGCGATGGCGTACAGCACCAGGGCCAGGCGCGCCGGCGGCTCACTGCGTGTGGGCGCGACCACCACCGGCGCGTGATGGCGCACAGCGGCCAGCGCACCCGCCGCCGCGACGAGGTTGAACAGCGCCGCCACCAGCGCACTGCCACGTACGCCAAACTGTGCGATCAGCACAAACGCGGTGAGCAACGTGCCGACGATCGCGCCAGCGGTGTTCGCCGCGTACAAGCGCCCGCCCGCCTGGCTCAAGCCTTTGGCATCGATGCTCAGCGCACGCACCAGCACCGGCAGCGTACCGCCCATCAACAACGCTGGCAGGCCCACCAGGGCAAACGGCAGCGCCCAGGCCAACAGGCCGATGCGTACTTCCAGCCAGGCAAAAGGTAACGCAGCCGTGCCCAGCGCCCACGTGGCGCCAACGCCGAACAGGGCGACTAATAATTCCAGACCTGCATACAACAACAGCGGCCGCGCGAAGCGGTCCGCCAAACGTCCGAACAGCAGCCCACCGAGGGCCAGCCCGGCAAAAAACGCGCTGATGCCGGTGGTGATCGCATACACCTCCACGCCGACCACCAGCGACAGTTGCTTGATCCACAGCACCTGGTACACCAACGCCGCGCCGCCGGAGATGAACAGGAGGAGGGCGGGGATCAGGATTGAGGGGGTGTGGCTGACGGCTATCGGCTTGCTGGCGGTGCGTGTGGTCATAACCAAATCCCAAATTGCGTAGAGAACCCTGTGGGAGCGGGCTTTTGTGGGAGCGGGCTTGCTCGCGAAAGCGGTAATTCAGTCTATACATTCGGCGACTGGCACACCGTCTTCGCGAGCAAGCCCGCTCCCACACAAGCCCGCTCCCACATTTGCCCTGTGTTGTGTCAGTTATTGAGCACTGCCTGCTTTTGTCTTCTCCGCAATCTTCGCGTCCACGGCCGAGCGAATCTGATCAATGCTAAAACTCGCCGGCTTCTGGCTCGGCGGGTATTCAACAAAGGTTTGCAGGAACTGCGCCGACTTGGTCACCGCCACCGCCACCAGGTAGACGTTTTTCGTGCTCCAGTCGTAGTACTGATCAGAGACCACGTCCGCCCGTTCATACGGGTCCATGCGCAGGTTGAAGATCTTCGGCACCCGCAGGCACACGAAGGGCTCGCTCCACACCTTGAACCCACCGGGCGCACGTTGTTCGCAGTACACCGCCTTCCAGTTGCCAAAGCGCGCCGAGACCAGTACCCCGTCATCGTTGAAGTAGTAGAACTCGTCGCGGGCGCCTTTGGGTTGCTGACCGGTCAGGTAGGGCAGCTGGTTGAAACCGTCCAGGTGCACCTTGAAGCTCGCCCCCCCGGAGGTCGGTGCCCAGCCCTTGAGCAACTTGTCCTTGACCTCGGTGTCACCCGCAGCCGCGAGCAGTGTGGGGAACCAGTCCATGCCCGAGAACAACTCGTTGGAGACCTCGGCCGGCTTGATCTTGCCCGGCCAGCGGATCATCGCCGGTACGCGATAGGCGCCTTCCCAGTTGGAGTTTTTCTCATTGCGAAACGGCGTGGTGGCCGCGTCCGGCCAGGAGAACTGGTTCGGCCCGTTGTCGGTGGTGTAGACCACGATGGTGTTGTCGGCGATTTTCAGGTCGTCGAGGGTTTGCAGGAGTTTGCCCACATCGCCGTCGTGTTCCAGCATGCCGTCGGCGTATTCGTTGCCGGGCATGCCACTCTGGCCTTTCATCGAGTCACGCACGTGGGTGAACAAGTGCATGCGCGTGGTGTTCATCCACACGAAGAAGGGCTTGTCGGCTTCGGCTTGCTTCTTGATGAACGCCTGGGCGGCGGCCGTGGTTTCGTCGTCGATGGTTTCCATGCGCTTGGTGGTCAAGGCGCCGGTGTCTTCGATCTTGCCGTCGGCAAAGCTGTGGATCACCCCACGGGGCGAGTTGGCCTTGACGAAGGCGGCGTCGTCCTTGGGCCAATAGGGGCGCTCGGGCTCCTCTTCGGCGTTGAGGTGATAGAGGTTGCCGAAGAACTCATCGAAGCCGTGGTTGGTGGGCAGGTATTCATCCTTGTCGCCCAAGTGGTTCTTGCCGAATTGGCCGGTGGCGTAGCCGAGGGACTTGAGGGCCTGGGCAATGGTGATGTCGCGCTTTTGCAAGCCCACCGACGCCCCCGGCGCGCCGACCTTGGACAGGCCAGTGCGCAACGGCGTCTGCCCGGTGATAAACGACGAGCGCCCGGCGGTGCAGCTGTTCTCCGCGTAGTAGTCGGTGAACATCATGCCTTCCTTGGCGATCCGGTCGATATTCGGGGTCTTGTAGCCCACCACACCCATGGAATAGGCGCTGATGTTGGTTTGCCCGATGTCATCGCCGAATATCACCAGGATATTCGGCTTTTCAGCGGCCCAGGCGGATGCCGAGGCCCCTATCACCGAAACTGCCACCAGGGCGAGTTTCGGCAGCCACTTACGTATGCGAGTCATAAGACTTGCTCCTTGGTAGGGCTTGAGTCGCAGTGCTTGCGACCTGCGGATTTGCTTATTGCACCTCTGCTTGCACAGCTGGATCGAAGGGGTAGATGCGGCGCCAGTCGCTCGCCATGCCCACCACGGTCCAGTGCTGTGTCCTGGCCAGGTCCAACGCCTTGTCCAGGCGCCCCACCTGAGAATTGCGGTCATAGGCCCATTCGCGCTGGGCGTCGGTGTGGTGCACCAGGCCCATCAAGCGCTTGCCTTTGCCGGCGGCGGTCCACTGCAGCATTTGCAGGTCGCCGTCGGAGTTGCCGAAGGCCAGGATCGGCCGCCGCCCGATGATCGAATCGATGCTTTCCGGCTTGCCCGGGCCGTCGTCGTTATGGGCCAGCTTGGCGGTGCGCAGCACTTGCGGCTGGCCGTCCTTGAGTTGGTATTGGGTGACGAAATTCGAGCCGATCACCTGCTCCGGTGGCACGCCGTAGACCTCTTCGGCAAACGCGCGCATAAACGCGGTGTCGCCGCCGGAGACGATGTAGGTCTTGAATTGCTGGCTGCGCAGGTAGTCGAGCATCTCCAGCATGGGCTGGTAGATCATTTGGTTGAACGGCTTGCCGGTTTTCGGGTGACGAGCCTGTTTTAGCCAGTTTTTCGCGTTGTCGATAAACGCTTCGGTACTGACTCCCGTGTGAGTGGCGCCGATGATTTTCAGCAGGCCGTCCATGCCGCTGGCGGCGAGCGCCTGGTGATCGCCTTCAAGCACCGCCTTGAAGGGTTGGGTGGTTTGCCACTCGGGGTGCTGGGGCGCCAGGCGCTTGACTTCGTCAAAGGCGAACAGCACTTCGAAATACGCCGGTTGTTCGGTCCACAGGGTGCCGTCGTTGTCGAACACAGCGATGCGTTCG
The DNA here is from genome assembly GCF_024655625.1 of Pseudomonas sp. 18.1.10. Taxonomy (NCBI): domain Bacteria; kingdom Pseudomonadati; phylum Pseudomonadota; class Gammaproteobacteria; order Pseudomonadales; family Pseudomonadaceae; genus Pseudomonas; species Pseudomonas sp. 18.1.10. Next base: position 35,104 of record NZ_JANLGL010000030.1, on the reverse strand, counting down.
GCCGGCTTGACGTAGTCCTTGGAACCTTCAGTGGTGACCGCCTGGACGAACTCGATGATCTGTTGTTTGTTCGCGCCTTCATTCCACGAGGGCAGCGGGTCGGCGGCGAAGGCGGGCAAACTCAACAGGAACAACAGGGGCAGGGCAGAACGCAGCGACGTCATGGCAAGTCCTTTTCGTGACGGGGGTTCAGTGGAAGCAAGCGTAGTCGACGACACCACCAACGCAATGCAGCCCACGTTTTTCGCAAGGTCCAGGCCAGGCGCGGCCAGAGCCTGTGCAGCAGATAACCGGCAAGGATCAGCGCCGCGACGCATGCCAACCACAGCAGCACGTGCTGCGACAGTTGCCAGCGCGGGTGTTCGATGGAAAACGTCGGCGTGTAGGCGCTGATCGCCTGGGCCTCAATGGTGAGCGCCGGCCATTGCGCCACTTGCAGGCGCTGGTTGCGGCTGTCCCACCACTTCACGCTGATGGCCGGCAGGGTGTAATGGCCGCCTTGTTCGACGCGGTACACCAGCGCATCGATGCGTTGGCCGCCGGTGACGGCACCGCGTCCATCGTCGAGGTTGCTGATGCTCGGCGCCTGCGGGTACAGGCGCAGGCCGTTGATCCGCGCGGCGGTCGGCGGCGGCAGCGACAAGCCTGGGGTGTTGTCGGCTTGCAGGGTAAGGGTGCGGGTCAGGCTGTCACCGACCTTGAGGTCGTGGGCGGCGAGGGTCTGGCTCAAGCGCACCGCACTGGCCACCAGCACCGGTTCGCCGGGCGCGAAGCCTGGGGGCTGGCTCGCATCAAAGGCCAATGGCTGGCTCTGCGCACTCAACGGCGCGCTGGCCTGTCCGGGTTGGGCGCTGACCGTCAGCGCCGGCACGTTGAAGTGTTGCGCCACGTTCGGCGTGATGCCGTAGCTGTAGCGCATGCCATAGAACGTCTGCCCGTCGATCACCTCGGTGGTGTGCTGCGCCTCGCCGTTGGGCGGTTGCACCCGCGCGCCGGGCAGCTTGAGGTCTGGCAGGGTCGCGGCGGCGGTAAACCAGGTGTCGGTCAAGACATCCACTTGTACTTGCAGCTGCTCGCCGACCACCACCGAGCTGCCCGGCAGCAATATGGCCTGCACCCGCAGTTGCGGTTCGGCCGCCCACAACGGCCCGGCGAGCAGCAACAGCACGCCACAGCAGCGATTCATGGCTGCACCGCCTGGTCCTGCAGGGCGAATTTTCGCCGCAGGAAAGTGGCCGGCGAGGTGGTCAGGTTCTGCAACCACAGCGCGTCGTTGTTGGCTTGCTCGGTCTGCACCGTCTTGCTCTGGCCCTTGCCGGGGGCCTTGTCGAACTTGACCTCATCGGGCTTGACCTCGGGGGTGTTGTTCGCCGCGCTTTCGGTGTCCTTTTTCAAGGCGATCGCCAGGGCCAGGTTGGCGCTGGCTTCGGGGAAATCCGCTTGCAGTTGCAAGGCGTGTTGATAGGCGCTGATGGCGTCATCGAACTTGAAACGGCGCACATGGATATTGCCCAGGTAGAAGGCCGCTTGCGGCGTGTTCATTGCGGCGAACGTGGTTTGCGCCAGGTCGTAATCGGCGGCGTTGTAGGCAGCGATGCCTTTCCAGTACGGGTCGACAAACCGCGCAGCAGCCTCGGGGTAGTGGTGGTGTTCGAAGGCCCAGCGACCTTGCTGGTCGGGCGTGAGGAAGGGGTTGGCCTCAACCTGCGTGGGGGGCAGCAACAGGCCCAGCAGCAACAGCGCCGTCCAGTTCAGGTTCCAGCCGCGCCGTATGCTGAACAGCACCAGCACCAACAACGGCCAGCACAGCCAATAACCGGCGTCTTTCCACTGCAACAGGCGCTGTTGCTCGTCGGCGGCCTGGAAGTGTTGCTGGGCATGGCGCTCGATCCAGTCCAGGTCGTCGTCATTCAAGGTCAGGCTGGCCAGCGGCGCGTGGGTGGCTGCGGCCAGTTGCTTGAGCGTGGGGCTGCTGCCCAGGCCGAGCACCAGTACTTGCAGCGAACCTTCCGTGAGCGTGGGCAATTGTGCGGCGCCATCGGTCACCAGCAGCAACGTGCCGGGCGACTGTCCGAGCAAGCGCCGGGCCTGAGCGATCACCCCGGCGACGTCCTTGCCCGGCTTGTCGATCAGGTCGGTACTCAGGGCCTGGATAAAGGTGTCGAGCAGGGCGGGATCATCGGTGGGCGGCAACACCAGGTGCGCGCTGCCGGCGTACACCAGGAGCGCGGTGCGTGCACCTTGGCGGCGCTGGATCAGGTCGTGCAGTTTGTGTTGGGTGGCGGTCAGGCGGGTGGGCGGCACATCGGCGGTGTCCATGGACGGCGACAGGTCCACGGCGATAATCAGCGGCGCGCGGTTTTCGAGAAAGCCCGGGCGATCCTGCTGCCAGGTCGGCCCGGCAGCGGCGACGGCGCCGAGCAACAGCACGGTGCTCAGCAGATGCACCGGGCGCACCCGATGCGGGTCGCTGGGCGTCAGCAGCAGATACGGCAGCAGGTGCGGGGCGATATGGCCGCGCAGGCGTCGTTGCAGGTCACGGCTGCGCCGCCAGAGCAGCGGCAACAACGCGCCAAACAACGCCAGCAACAGCCAGGCGGGGCGCAGGAAGTGGAACTCACTCAAGTCCATCCGCCACCTCCCGTTTGAAGTATCGCGGCCAGAGCGCTGCGATCACGTGATACACCGAAAGCATCACCAGCGCGGCCCCCAGCGGCCACCAGAACAGGTCGCGCTTGGGCTGGTGGCTGAGGGTGTTGACTTGATGCGGGGTGATTGTGTCGAGGGTGGCGTAGACCTGGTTGAGACTGTCGCGGTCCTCGGCACGGAAATAGCGGCCGCCAGTGGCGTTGGCAATCCCTTGCAAGGCACTCAGGTTGACCTTGGCTTCACCATTGGCCTGGGGGTCGCCAATGCCGATGGTGTGGATGACCACGCCCTTGGCGGCGGCCATGTCGGCGGCGTGGTCCGGGGTGATCGCGCTGCTGGTGTCGTTGCCGTCGGTGAGCAGGATCAGCACCTTTTGCGGCTCATTGGCCTGGTCGAGCAGCTTGAGGCCCAGGCCGATGGCATCGCCGATTGCCGTATTGGGCCCGGCCATGCCGATGCCGCTGTCGTCCAGCAAGCGTGACAGGCTGGCGTGGTCGAGGGTCAACGGCGCCTGCGGGAAGGCGCCGCTGCCAAACAGGATCAGGCCGATGCGGTCGTCTTTTCGGTGTTGGATAAAACCCTGCACCACCTGTTTGACGGCGGCGAGGCGGTCGATCTTGTGGCCGTCGGCGTCGGTAAAGTCCTGGGTTTGCATGGACTGGGAAATATCGATGGCGAGCATCAGGTCGCGCACCGGTTGCTGGCGTTCGATGGGCTTTTCCACCCACACCGGGCGAGCGATGGCCAGGACCAACAGGCCCCAGACCAGCAGGTTGAGGCACAACTGCGGGCGATTAGTGCGCGCGCCATGGGTGGCGGGGACCTCACCAACCGCTTGGCTCATGCCGCGAAAAAACGGCACGCGCACCGCGCTGCGCGCTTCCTGGTACACCGGCAAATAGCGGTAGGCCAACCACGGCAACGGCAGCAGGAGCAGCAGCCATGGGTAGTCAAGCTGCCACACGGTGTTGCTCCACCCAGGCTTTGCACTGGGCCAGTAAATGCGGGTGCTGCAACGGCGCGCCGTAGGCGAGTTGCGCCAGTTGTTCGCTAAAGTCCTCAGGCACCGGCGCACCGGCATGGCGTTGCAGGAAGGCTTGCCACTCGGCCCCGCGCAAGGTCGGCACGCGCTGGTGCTCTTGCGCTGGCAGCGGCATCGATAGGGCGACACGCTTGAGCAAGGCCGGCAGTTCGCGCAGGTCGCTGATGCGCTCCAGCTGCGCCAAGGCTTCGCGTCGATAGGCATTGCGCCGCCAGTGCAGCCACTTGCGCACACCCAGCACCAGTAACCCCAGAACCAGCAGCCCCAGCAACACGCCCCAGCCCCAGGTCTGCGGCCAATAACTGACGGGCGCGGGCAACCCCAACTCCTGAAGCTGCTCGATGCTCGGCACGTGGGCGTTCACCGGCGCTTCCCCAGCTCATTGCGCAACTGCACGGCGGCAGGCGAGGCCGTGCTGATCATCAACAGCGGCACTTGGCTGCGGCGCAACAGGCTGGCGACGTCTTTGAGGCGACCGCCGAGATAATCCCCCAGGGGCTGGCGCACCTTGCGTTGGCTCACCGCCAGTTCCACTTGCAGTTGCCCCTGGGTGATGAGCAATTGCCCGCTGCTGGGCAGGTTGAGCGCCAGCGGGTCATAGACCTGCAATGCCACCACGTCGTTGTGTGCCGACAGTTGTTGCAGCAGTTGCAGGGTGCGTGGGCCGGCGCCGGCAAAGTCGCTGACCAGGCAGATCAGGTGGTCATGGCCGGCCACGGCCAGGCATTGCTGCAGGACCCGGTCCAGTTGGTCGTCGCCTTCATGGTCGGTGTTGCTGGCCTTGAGTTCAGCGTTTTGTTGCGCGATACGGCTGCACAAGGCCTCCACGCGCTTGCGGCTGCGCAACGGCGCCACGCTGTCGATGCGGGCATCGTTGAACACCAGCCCACCGACCCGGTCCCCGGCGTTGAACACCATCCACGCAGCCAGCGCGCCCAGTTCGGCGGCGACGGCGGATTTGAAGCTGCGCACCGAGCCAAAAAACATCGACATGCGCTGGTCCACCACAATCAGCGCCGGGCGGTCGCGTTCTTCGGTAAAGGTGCGCACCACCGGTTTGCCGGTGCGCAACGATGCGCGCCAATCCAGGTGGCGCAGGTCATCGCCCGGCTGGTAGCGGCGCAGTTCATCAAAGTTGAGGCCGCGCCCGCGCAGGCGTGAGGCGTGGTTGCCGGCCAGCAGGCTGCCTTGGGGCTGGCGCGCAACAAAGCTCAAGCCCCGCGCCTGGAACTGCAAGGCCATCAACTGCGCCAGGCTGACGTAGACCAGGCCGTCGGCGTTCATGCGGGCAGCGCCACGGTGCTCAGCAGGCGGTCCAGCACCTGGTCCGCGCTGACGCCATCGGCCACCGCGTCATAGCTCAGTTGCAGGCGATGGCGCAGCACCGGGTGGAGCACCGCGTGCACATTGTCCGGGGTGACAAACCCCTGGCCCTGCAACCACGCATCGGCGCGCGCGCAGCGGTCCAGGCCGATACCGCCACGGGGGCTGGCGCCGAGGCTGATCCAGCGCGCCAGGTCGGGATCGTAACTGGCGGGATGGCGGGTGGCGTTGATGAGGTCGATCAGGTAGCGGTCGATGGCCGGGGAGACCTGGATCGCGCTGACTTCCCGGCGGGCGGCGAAGATCACCTCCTGCGCCAGGGTGAAGCCTTGGATGGCCTGGGTCGCGGCGGCTTGTTCCTCTTCGCGCAGCAGGCGCAACACCTGGCCTTCATGGTCGGCGCTGGGGTAATCCAGCAGCAGCTTCATCACGAAACGGTCCATCTGCGCTTCCGGCAAGGGGTAGGTGCCTTCCTGCTCGATGGGGTTTTGCGTGGCGATCACGATAAACAATGGCGGCAACGGGTGACTGGCGCCGGCCACGGTGATCTGGCGCTCCTCCATGGCTTCCAGCAACGCGGCCTGGACCTTGGCCGGGGCGCGGTTGATTTCATCGGCGAGGATCAGGTTGCCGAATAACGGCCCGGGCTGGAAACGGATCTGGTTCTGGCCATCGACCTGGTGCAGCACTTCGGCGCCGGTGATGTCGGACGGCAACAAGTCGGGGGTGAACTGGATGCGGCTCATCTGCGCATCCAGGTGCCGGGCCAGGGCCTTGACCGTGCGGGTCTTGGCCAACCCCGGCAGGCTTTCCAGCAGCAAGTGACCGTTGGCCAACAGGCCGAGCAGGATCTGGCGGATCACCTGGTCCTGGCCCAGGACACTTTCGGCCATGCTGGCTTGCAAGGCTTTCACATCATCGAGCGCGGTCATGCCATTGCTCCTTGAAACGCTGGGTCACCAGGGGGCGGCGACCACGATCTAATGTTCACAGCATGAAAGTTGGAATCACCGGGATGAATGACAGGCGGAAATTCCAGCGCGGGCTGATCTGATCGTCGGCGTGGATCACCGAGTACTGCACTTCACCGGAGATACGCACCGGTAGCTTGCCGACATTGACGATGCGTCCTGCGCCGAGACCGATGGGGAAGTTGACCCGATTACCGCCGTCGGCTTTCCAGTCCACGGTGATATTGGGCGTCATGCCCACCCGCCATTGGCTGGGGCCGGGGATGGCGCGCTGGATGAAGTACTGGATATTCGTCAGGCTGACGTCCTTGCGCCGCGAGTCGCCGCCGACCGACCACCAGTGCTGCGGGAAGAAGCCCAAGGTCCAGTCTTCACCCAGGTAAGCGGCAACGAATGCCGGGCCGAGGGCATATTTGCCGGTGCCCAGCACGTCTTTCTCGGCGGTGGGAAACATCGCGGTCGGGCCCACGCCCCAGACCAGCTTGCCGCCGTTGGCAAAGCGGATCGGTTGCTTGGGCGAGAACACGCCTACATAGGCCATGTCGCCAAAACCCGAGGTGCGGTCGAAGGGGTCGTTGACCACCGCGGGGAAATCGCGGTCGGTCAGCACGCCATAGGGGCTCATGCCGATCAGGTTGCCAGCCTTGGCATTGACCGGGGCACTGACGTAGCTCAGGGGAATACGGTTTATCAGGTTCCAGTCCGCGCCGATGGCAATCGGGAAGGTCGGCATGAAACTGTATTTTCCCAGGTAGCGCGTGCCGTTGCTGTGGGGGCCTTTAAGCGCGCTGTAGTCGAACTGGTTGAACAACAGCACCAGGTTGCCCACCGGGTTGTCCATCAGCTTGGCGATCTGTTCGGTAGATGGGTCGCAACCGGCCTTGACCACTTGCTTGAGGTCGATATCGAAGTCCTGCTGCAGGCGATGGCAGGTTTCGGGGTCGGCCTTGGGGGCGGCAGCGGGTGTGCTGCCGAGGTCGGGCAGGTTGGCCGCGGATACACCGCAACTGGCGAGCAGGCCGAAGATCAGCGGCGAAGCACACAAACGGGCACGTGAAATCATGGCGTTACATATCCTTGTAAACGGCCTGAAATCGGGGGTACGCGCCCGGCCTACAGCGGCCGGGCGCGTGGTGTTACTTGAGCGGTGTCAACGGCGGCAGCTTCCATTGACCGTTACCCACCTCAGGCTTGGGCAGGTAAATACGCAGCACGGCATAAAACGGGCCCGGCGGGGCCGGCAACCAGTTGCTCTGTTCGGCTTTCGGCGGCTCGTGGTGTTGCAAGGCCAGGGTCAGGCCGCCATCGGCGTCCAGCTTGAGGTCGGGCAACATGCGCGAATTAATCAGGTAGCGTTTCTTGTGGTTGGGCACCAGCAGCTTGGTCTTGGCGTCGTACAGGGTCAGCGACCAGAACGCTTCGGCGGGCGGCAGTTGGTCCTTGGCGAAGTGCACGGTGTAGCTGTGGCGCGCGCCGTTGGCCGGTTTGCCTTCGCTGTCGACGAAGTAGCTCAGGTAGATCGCTTCGTCGGTGGAGTTGCCGAAAATCCCCAGGTCGGCACCGGCGTAGCGGTACAGGTAGTTGTTTTTCAGGCGGTCACGGCTGCCGAACAGGTCGCCGCTGGACACTTGGTGAGTGTCGATTTTGTCTTTCTTGAACGCGGCAAACTCGGCGCGGCCATCGGCGATCCCATCCTCCAGGGCCTTGCGCTGTTCAGCCGTCAACTGATTGGTCTTGAACGGCGCGCCTGGGGCGATGCCGATCTTGGCAAAACGGGCCAGCAGGTCTTTTTCGCTGTCCTGGGGCTGGGCAAACGCGAGCATGAAGTTCAGGTAGCGAAACAGCTGCGGGCCTTCGGTCATGGTGGCCGTAGGCTTGGGCCACTCGATCTTCGGCACGGCGGCCGGCGCCGGTTGTTTCACGTAGCTGCTCAGGGGCTGCACCTTGTAGCCGGCCTGGATCTGCTTGACCTTGCCCAGGTCTTTTTCATCGAACAGCTGGGTGCGATAGAGGGCGTAGGCGATGTTGCTTTCGCTGTACACCACGCGGTCGATGTCCACCGGCTGCTGGCCTTTCCAGTCCGGGCCGGCAACCATGTAGTGGCCGCCGTTGTTGCCGGTGCTGCGGGTGCCCAGGTAGGCGAAGTTCTGTGTGTACAGGTCGATCAACTGCACCGAGTAGTAACGGTTGTCGTCGATTTTCGGCAGGGTCAGCACCTGGGGTTCGCGGCGCAGGTCCATCCACACGAACGAATAGGGGGTGTCCGAGTTCGGGGTGACGAACGCGGTGTCCTTGGGGCTGAACACCTGCGCGGTATTGCCAATACGGTTGAACGGTGCCTTGAAGTTGGCGCCGCCTTTGTCCACGGCCTGGGTGTACAGGGTCTTGTACATCGCCACCACCGGGTAGCCGTACAGGTAGGCTTCCTTGGCAATCGCCCGCGCCTCGGCCGGGGACGCGGTAAAGTCGGCCAGGGCGCCGGTGCTCATGAGTATCGAGAGGCTCGCCAACAGCAGGCGCGTCGGTTTTCCAATCATGTTGTTGCGTCCTTCCAGAGATCTTTTTAAGGGCGTGGGATGAAGGCGCCGAGTTAACCGGTTTATTTGCCGAACGTCACGTTAATCCCTGCGAACAACGTGAACTGTGGCAAGCCATCGCCGATGCCGGTGCTGTATTCACGGTGGGGATCGGGGCGAGATTGAGCGGACTGTTGCTCTTGTTGGCGGTCTCGGCATTGTCGGCCCGAGCAGAAAACCCGGGCAATACCAGTGCGCCCAGCAACAATGCCAGTGCAGTCGATGACCTGAACATGCGAGTTCCCCAATTCCCTGGAAACGGGCCCGAACATGCAGGAATCGATGCGCTCGGGCAGCCCTGTTCACTAAGTCGTGTAGGGCATGTCGTTTGAAGCTAGCAGTTAAATCCAGACACGCTAGCTATCCGAACGAATTAGTTGCTTGGTGTGGGGGGTATCACGGTTTTCAGGCGGGCAGCATCGATTTGACTTTGTCCCGCAGTTGGTCGATGGAGAACGGCTTGCCAATCACCTGCATGCCGGGCGGCACGTCGATGTTTTCTGCATAGCCGCTGGCAAACAGGATGGGCAGCGCAGGGCGCAGCTGGCGTACTTGGGCCGCCAGTTGTTTGCCGTTCATGTCCGGCAGGCCGACGTCGGTCATCATCAGGTCGATCACCTGGGCGGCGTCTTGGACGACCGCCAATGCTTCTCCAGCGTCTGCAGCTTCAAGCACGTTGAACTCCAGTTCTTCGAGTACATCGACGATCAGCATGCGCACGATGGCGTCGTCTTCGACTACAAGGATGGTGGAGGCGCCGGGCATAGTGAGAATTCCTGAAAAATGAAGGTGCTGGTCTGAAGGTTTGGAGCGGCAACTCTGTAGGGAGTGGTGAGAATGCCAGCAAGTTCCGAAACAATTGCTGGCATTGTGACTGTAACGCTAGGGATTGTCCCAGCTGTTGAACGTTACAACGGCACGTTGGATAGATTACGCACAACGTCAGGATCGATTCCGGGGCGTGTCAGATCGCTGAGTTCGAATTTGCTGACACCGAACAACCGTGCGCCGAAGGGGGATCGCTCGGTGTTCAGCACTGCGGCCGTCTTGCCGGTGTTCAACACGTTGCGAATGCCTTTTTGCATGGCCTCCGGTGTGGTGAATGTGGCCAACCCGCCATTCGGATCGTAAAAAAACCATTGCTTCTGGCCATTCTCAATCTTGGCGCCCGCCAACAGTGCGTGATCCTTGGAGGCGATTTTCATCAGCATCGAGGCTGAGGCGTTGCTCAGGTCCTCAATAATATCTTCCGCGCCCCTCATCACCGCTCTGTTGCCATTATGGAACGCATCGAATTGCGTAACCTGGTCTTGAAGGCTGCGCAGCTCATTTATGAATGTCCTGGCCGCTGGGGCGTCGACGTTCTCAGTGACCTTGCGCATGTTGTTCAACAGTTGATCTTGCTTGCCTGTTTGAATCGCCACGGCCATCGCGTAGGTCAAGCCTGCGCATTCACCCAAGGAGGGCAGGTCCGCATGGGCGTTGTAAAAGCCCTGGGAGAGAGCGTTCACGGTGGTACCAGGCCCTTGCACGTCGTGCTTGAACATTGACGTGGCGTAGTTGGCATTGATGACATATCGACTCCTCAGCTCCCGGGCCAGAACCCCGAGTTCGAACGGAGGACGGTTGGGACGCTCGGCCAACTCCCTTAGTTGTCGGGAATTCATCTGCGGGCGGTAGTCAGCGATTGTTTGAGGGCTCCCGGCATTAAACCCCTTATTGAACGCGGGCAGGTTCGCCGGGGTCTTGGCATCAGAAAGGTTATTGAACAACTTCATGTAGTCAGGCGTGAACGTACTGCCTGGCGGCGCGCGCAACAAGGGGGCGCCCAGTGGGTAAAAGTCTTCGATCGGCAGGCCGTAGGGCTTGTTCGCGACGTGATCGTATTTGTACCAACGATTGTCTTTAAGCACCGCGGCGCCTTCAACGTCCAGGTCGCCCACCTTGTAGTTGCCGATCAGCGTAGGGCCGTGCTCCTTGCTGACCGCATGCAGCAGGTCATAACTGCCGGTGGCCCCCCGCAGCTTGTTGACGCCTTGCAGCGCCTTGGCGCCGATCTGCTTCAGGCCATTGCCGGCGAGCCGGACGGCGCCCACCGCCAAATCGCCGACCCCGTCCAACGGGTTCAGCGCGCTGATCGTGGCTGCGCCGATGGTTTTTGCCACCTTATAGGCCTTGGTCGCTGTAGACAGCGCAGTGCTGCCAATTTTCACGGCCTTGCCCACGGTTCCTGCGCCGGCGGTCAAAAACCCGAAAAGGTCGACGGCCAGGTCATAGACACCATCGCCCACATTGCCCTTTTGAAAGTTGACAATGGCCGAACGAAAAGGGATTACGTCCAACACTACATTCACGACGTTGGCGATCTTCTTGTCGCGCAGTTCATCGGTGGTAAGACCTTTGGCGTGGTCCTTGATGTCTTGGCTGTCGAGGTTCAGGTGTTTGACAAAGGTGTCGGCAATGGCCAGGGTCCGTGGCGAGACAAAGCTGTCCGACGGCGCATCCGAGGCTTGTGGCTGGGCCTGCGCGGGAAGTGTCTCGGCGAACGCCTGGGTTTTGTCCACGCGGCTCCCGGTGTGCTTCTCGTAGGCCGCGGCTTGCCAAGGCAAGGCGTGGGTGATGCTGCCTTTGTCGAGATCTATTGCGTACGCGGTGGTCTTGCCGTTGCGCGTGATACTGACCATCAGTTCCTTGTCGGTTGGCAGCGGGGTGGTACTAAACGCCCCTTTACCCAACTGATAAGCCGTCTTCTGAAAGAAACTGACTTCGCCCAATTCGAAGTTCTGGCGGTCTTCCAGCGGCAATTGTGCAATCAGGTGCTGGATGCTCGTGCCCACGGCTTTTTTCTTGGCTTCGATCCCCTTGGCCAATTCCGCCTCGAAGGCATTGAGTACCGTAAACCGTTTGTTGGCATTGAGTTCCTTTATCGGAAGACGGCTATCGGATGAGCGGAAAACCAGATTGCGATCCTTCGAGCTCATCATGGCGATATCCAGCATGGAGTGCTCGCCGGCCATGACCACGGTCTCGCGCGCAGGTGCGCCGTTATCGGGGTAGTAACGTTGCAAGACCTTGATGGCCTTTACTTCGAACAACGCCTCGTGCCCGGGGAAGCGTTGTTTCAATTCGGCCAGGGCCATTTCCTTGCGCGAGGGCAGCGCTGTGTCCAAGGCCTGGGTGGCGCTCATCATCTGCGTGACACGGGTGTTGAACGTGTCGATCAAGGTCTTCAGGTCGTCGGGGGTGTAGAGCGAATCGTGCTTCTTGGCCATCACCCCATTGGCGGCCCCCCAATCCAGCAGCGCCGCGGTTTGCGCGTTTTCGCTGACGGTTTTATCGACCAGGTTGACCGCCTGGGCGTCGTGCATGACCTGGGCAAAGGTCATGTTGGCGACCTTGCCCGGTGTCTGCGCCTCTAGGGTTGCCACTGCAACCACCAGGTTGAGCCACGCCGGGCTGCCGTAGGTGACATTGCTGGGGATGTCTTTGACCAGATAAACCGGCGCCCGGCTCGCCAACAGCAAATGCGCGCTGGCGCCTGCCGTCGCTTGGCTGGACTTGCCTTGGTCGATCAGGTGCTGCTGCAGGCGTTCAACCACCGTCGACAACGGCTTGCCGAAATGTTCCGGGCTCGCCAGGTCAAAACCGGCCACCTTGTTGCGATCAAACGCCGTGGCAGACGCCGGGTCCAGTTGAAGGTTGATGGCGGCGAGCAGGAAATCGGTGTCGCTACTCTCGGTTGCAAGGCCTTGCATGTTTTCCCGCAGGGCCTTGCCCATCGCACGTGCCTGCGGGCTGTCGAGCAGAGCATCCAGTAGCTTGGCCGGATGGTTCAACGTATCCGACCAGAGTGGCAGTTGATAACGCAGGAACTCCAGCACGCCACCCTGGGTCGTGGCCACTGTCGGCTTGTTGCCGAGGTGATGGGTATGGGTTTGGGTGAAGGTGGCCAGGCGCGCTTGCTCGTCAGCGCTCAAGGGCACCGGCCAGGACAAGGCACCGCCCAGGTTGCCCAGTGGATGTGCCAACGCATTGTCGTTCACCTGTTGGGCAAGCTTTACCAAGGACGTGTAATGGGTTGGCAGCGTCAGGCCCTGGCGGGTGATGAACGTGTCGAGGCTCAGGCTGCGCGCGGAGGATGAATGGGGTTGCGCCGCGATTTGCGCGGCCTTCAACGCAGCCTGCACGCTTTGAGGTGAGGCCTCGCTGCCCAGTTGCGCGACGATTTCATTGAGCTTTTGCCCAAGTCCCTGCAGGGTTTGTTGCTTGTCCAAGGCCAGCCGCAAAGCGCTAGGTTGCGCCTGGGAAGGGGTGGACGGCGCCGCGTTGTCCGACCACTGCCGTTTTGGCGCGCTCTGCAGGATGCGTTGAGTAATCAGCCGGCTCAACGTGCCGATGTGGGCGGGCGAGTGAATCCCCAACGATAACCCCAGCAGCCGCTCCACCGTCATGCCGGGCTTGTACCCTTCAATATCTTCGGGCTTGCCATCGTGATAGCCGTCCTCAAATGCCTGGAGGTGTTCGGCGCGGGTCGCGCGTTCATATTCGCGCGTGAAATCACGCAGGGCGCCGTCGTTGGGCGGGGGCTCGTTGGCGCTCGCGGGGAAGTTGGCATAAGCCCATGTGATGAATTTGAGCAGGTCTGTGCCGCCGTCCGGTTCCAGCGCCGGTAGCCGTGAAATGACGGGAACCTGCGTCGAAGGCGCGGGCGCGTGCGATGGATTCAACCAGTCGTGCGTTTTGACCAAACTGTTAATAAACATACCTATCGGCATTTTGGCGTACCTGCAAAGAGGGAAGGGACGCGCGTCAGCTACCCAGTACCCTGACGGCGTACGCATGAGTTTCCCTGCGCGACAAAAGCGTTCCGGCGCAACGGCCGGGATTCTGTTTGTAGGTATGTGCCTACGAGGTGGGTTATCAATGCGCTTGCAGGTCGAGCGTGAACGGCGGCGAGTGAACACCGGCCTCGCACGCCTGAGGGAGGGCACCACTAACGGCCGTAACGGCGGTTAGTGGTGAGAAGGGCAGTTACAACGTGATATCCGAAAGGTCCGCCACGGCGTTGGCGTCGATACCTGCGCGGTTCACATCAGAGGGCTCAAATGTACTTACGGTGTATTTTCGGGCCCCCGTAGGCGACTTGAGCGTGTTGTTGGTCGCGGCAAGTGTGCCGCTGTTCAGCAGCTTCTCCATGCCTTCTTGCATCGCCATCGAATTGTTGAATTTGACCAAGCCTGCGTTGGGGTCATAAAAAAACCATTCTTTCTTGCCGCTTTCGACTCTTACGCCTGCCAGCATGGCATGGTCGCGAGTGCCGATTCTCACGGTTGTGGATGTCTGGAAAGCGGCCAGTTTGGAGATGATGTCCTGATACCCGACGTCGACAGGCTGCACCCCGTAATGGAACGATGCGGGGTTTTGGACCTTGGCTTGAAGGTTGCGCAGATCGTTGATGAATTTGTCAGCACCAGGGGTTTTCGGACCATCCGCCACCTTGAGCATATTCTTCAGGAACTGATCCTCTTTGCCGGTATGGATGGCCAGTGCCATGGCATACGACATTCCGGCACACTCGCCGATAGATGGCAGGTCAACCTTGGCGTTGTAGTGGATTTGCGAGGACGGCGTGATCTTTACACCCGGCCCAGCCACATCCTGGGTGAGCAGCGACGAGATGTAGGTGGCATCTTCGAGGTACTCGTTTTTGAGCTCCCTGGCCAAAATGCCCATTTCTTCCGGGCGTCGATTATCCGCGACGGCCAACGCCCTCAGTTGTTTGCTGCCCATGCCCGGCTGATACCCAGGCAAAGACTGCAGACGCCCGTTCGCGTACCCCGCGTCGAAGGCCGAACGGTTCGCTCCCGTCCGCGCCTGGATCAGGTTGTTGTGGAGCTTCACACTCTCACGCTCCGCCGCTCCGTTGAGCGTGGTCCGCAGCTCGGGTGCCCCCCTTGGCGAAAAATCGGCGATGGGTGGGCCGTAGAGCTTGTTCAGCGCGGGGTCATATTTAAACCATTGATCATTTCTGAGCGCCGCAAGCCCCTGTGTCTCTACGTCACCCACTTTATAGGTGCCGATCAGTGTCGGCCCATGCTCCTTGCTGAGGGCCTTGAGTAGGTCATAGCTGCCGGTCGCCCCTCGTAAGCTGTTGACGTACTCAATACCTTTTGATGTCAGAAACTTTAGGCCTTTGGCGGCGAACCTGGACCCGCCCACCAGCGCATCACCCAAGCCGCTCAGCGGGTTGAGTGCGCTGACCGTGGCCGAACCGATGACTTTTGCGGCCTGTAGCACCTTGTTCGCCGTAGACAGCCCACTCCCTGCAATCTTGAGCACTTTGCTGGCAGCCCCCGCGCCGGACGTGAGGAAACCGAACACATCCAGCGCCAGGTCCAGTGCGCCCTCGGCGTAGTTGCCCTTTTGAAAGTTGACGATCGCCGAGCGAAAAGGCACCAGGTTCAACGCAAACTCGCTGACGGCCTCGATTTTCTTGACATGTTTATCCAGCGTCGTGAGGCCCTGCGCCTGTGCCTTGATGGCGGGGTTGTCGAGCTCCAGGTGCTGGACAAAAGCGTCGGCCAACACTTGCGTGCGGGTGGACGAAAAGCTGTCAGGCGGCGCTGAGCTCGATGATGGATTCGCCTGGCGCAGTGACTCGCTGCCAGCGGGTTTGTACGACTTGGTGACCGTCACATCATGGGCAACCTTGGTCTTTTTCTCGCCGACCCGCCACGGGTGGGTCTGTTTGATGCGGCCCTGGTTGAAGTCGATTTCGTAAGCCCGGGTTGCGCCGTTGTGCTCGGTTTTAATCAGCAGCTTTTCGTTCTTGGGGTGATTCACCCTGCTGGAAACACCGGTGCCTTGGGTATACGAGGACGTCTGGAACAGCTGCAACTTGCCTTGTTCCAGATGTTGCCGGTCCTCCACAGGCAATTGGGCAACCAACTGCTTGATATAGGTGGCAATGGCCGCTTTTTTATCACTGATTGCCTGGTCGAATTGACGATTGAAGGGGGCGACAACGTCAAATTTCCGATTGGCATTCAGGGCGGCGATCGGAATACGGCGGTCTTTGGAAAAATATTCCACGTCCCGGTCCGCCAGCTCCATCATGGCCACATCCAGCATTGAATGGGGGTTTGAGGCATCGGAGTTGTAGCCCTTGCCGTCATCCAACCCGCGCACCCTGCGTTTTATATCAATCAGCTTTTCTTCGAACAGTGGGCCCAGGTCACCGAAGCGCTCCTTGAGCTTGGCCAGCGCCAGCTCTTTGCGCGAAGGCAGCTCGGTGTCCAGTGCCGCAGAGGCGACCGCCATTTGCTGTTTGCGCGTATTGAACTGTTCGGTCAGCGCGTTCAATTCATCGGCGCTGTAGAGATGATCGCTTTTTCTCGCCAGCACGCCGTTGGCCACCCCCCAATCCACCAATGCCTCCAACTGGGCCCGTTGGGTGGTCGCAGGATCAGCCGCCCCAGCGGATCGGGCCTCCAGCATGACTTGGGTATAGGTCATGTTGGCGACTTTTCCCGGGGTCTGGGCTTCTATGGTTGCCGCCGCAATGGCCAGGTTGACCCAGGCCAGGCTGCCGTAAGTCACGTTTTGGGGGATGTTTTTCACCAGGAACGCCGGCGCACGGCTTGCCAATAACAGCTTGACCGCCGCCTGCGCCATCTTGGGGCTGGTTTTGCCCTGGCTGACCAAATGGTCGCCCAGTTGCCGCAACAGGGTGGTCGGCGGCTGGCCGATCAGTGCACTGCCGGCCAAGTCAAAGCCAGCGACCTTGTTGCGGTCAGGGTTGGTCATGGATTCGGGATCGAGCTCCAGGTTGATCGCCGCGAGCAAGTAGTCGGTGTGACTGCTCTCGTTGATCGCACCCTGCATGTACACCTGCAAATGTTTGCCCAACATCTGCGCTTGCGGGCTTGCCAGCAGTGTATCCAGCAGCTTGGCTGGATCGCTGAGTGTGTCGGCGGAGAGTGACAGCGGGTGATAGAGCCGCTCGAGGATGCCCTTGCCGCCGCCGGCGGCGGCGTCTTTCTGGGCACCTTCTTGCAACCGGCGCTGCTCGTCCGCACTCAAGGGCACAGGCCAGGACAGCGCGCCGCCCAGGTTGCCGAGCGGATGCTCCATCCCACGGTGTGTCACCGCTTTGCCCAGCCCGGACAGCGAAAAGTGATCGGTGGGCAGTGGCAGCCCAAGGTTGCGAATAAACGTAGCCAGGTCAACCTGGGTACCGGCCGCAGTGGGGTAGGACGAGTCGGCGTGTATTGGCATGCCTGTTTTGGTCAGCGCAGCCAGTACAGCCTCGGCAGTGGCGCTCTCGCCGAGGGTGGCGGCGATTTCAGCCAGCTTGAGGCCCAGGACGGTGAGGTTTTCCTTGTCACCCAACGCCGTGTTCAGCGGCGAGGCGTTGGCCTGGCTGCCTGTTTCGCCGTCGGTGGATCTGACGCGTCGGTGTGCGGCCAGCATTGGCGTAGGGAAGGTGCTGGGTGTCGGAGTTTGTGCAAGAGGATTTAGCATGGTTGGGTACCTTTTCTTAATAGGACGTTTGCGTCTTTTTAAAAGGAGGTTCCCTGTTCCCCAGACGCTCCTTTTGGGTAGCTCGCCAGGGCTCCGGCGTTCCAGCCCGGCCACGCGCCGTGTGTAAGGAAGAAAAACAATTGCAGCAAATATCCGCGGCAAACGTAGTCTGTGGGCGATCTTTGCGGCAAACTCCCGGTTTTTCCGCACTTGGCCAAGGCATGCCCATGACACCTGCGTCGTCCGTCGATGAAAAAAGCTTTCGTAACCTGTTAAGCCGAAATGTGGCGCTGCCCTTGGGTGTGGGCGTGCTCAGCGCGGTGTTTTTCGGCTGCCTGATTACGTATCTGCTGACGGTGATCCAGTGGGTGGAGCACACCGACCGGGTCATCAATAACCTCAACGAGTCGTCAAAACTGACGGTGGACCTGGAAACCGGCATGCGCGGTTTTCTGATCACGGGGGATGAGCATTTTCTCGACCCCTACGAAGTGGCAAAGCCGCGGATCATCGCCGATCTGCGCAATTTGCAGGATCTGGTCGCGGATAACCCCCAACAGGTGGATCGCCTCAAACGCCTGGAAGCCTTGCAGACCGAGTGGAACAAGTACGCCGAGTCGATGATTGAGATGCAGCGCACCAGCGGCGACTACCGCAGCGCGGTCAAAGCCGGCCGGGGCAAGCGCCTCACCGATGAAATCCGCAAGGAATATGACGACGCGGTGGCGATGGAGCAGCAGTTCCGTATCACCCGTAACGAAGAGGTCACCCGCACCACCGTTGTCAGCGTCATCCTGTACTTGGCGTTTGTACTGGGGCTCAGTGGTTTCCTGGCCTATATCGGCAGGAAGAATCTAGTTGCTTTATCAAACACTTATGGCGACAACCTGGCGTCACAGCAGAGGATCGCGCTGCGCCTGGAACAGCAGGCCTGGCTGCGCAACGGGCAGACCGAACTGGCCGAGCAGGTGCTTGGCCAACTGACCCTGAACATGTTGGGGCGCAATATCCTGCAATTCTTTGCCCAGTACATGGGCTCGGCCGTGGCCGCGCTGTACGTGCGTGAAGAACACGGCGGCCTCAAGCGCGTTGCGACGTACGGTTTCTCCCGCGAACAGGAACAGCTGGAGCAAGCGATTTATAACGACGAAGGCATCGTGGGCCAGGCCGCCCAGCTGGATCGCCTGATTCGCCTGGACGATGTGCCGGTGGACTACTTCAAAGTCAGCTCCGGCCTCGGTGAGGGCTCGACCCGCAGCGTGCTGGTAGTGCCGACCAGCGATGATGGGCGTGTCAACGGGGTCATCGAGTTGGGTTTCTTGCGCGCCCTGGATGAGCGTGACGTCGAATTGCTGGAACTGATCGCGGGCAATATCGGCACCTCCATCGAAGCCGCCCGCTATCGCCAACGCTTGCAGGAAGTGCTGGCCGAGACCCAGCAGCTCAACGAAGAGCTGCAAGTGCAGCAGGAAGAACTCAAGACCGCCAACGAAGAGCTGGAAGAGCAGTCGCGCATCCTCAAGGAGTCCCAGGCTCACCTGGAAACCCAACAGGCGGAACTGGAGCAGACCAACGAACAATTGGCCGAGCAGACCCAGACCCTGGCCGACCAACGCGACGCCATGGACCGCAAGAACGGGGAACTCAGCCAGGCCCAGCTGGACCTCGAAGATCGTGCCGACGAATTGCAGCGTTCAAGCAAATACAAATCCGAATTCCTCGCCAACATGTCCCACGAACTGCGCACGCCGCTGAACAGTTCGTTGATCCTGGCCAAGCTGCTGGCGGAAAACCCCCAGGACAACCTCAGTGCCGAACAGGTCAAGTTTGCCGAGTCGATCTACTCGGCCGGCAATGATTTGCTCAACCTCATCAACGACATTCTCGACATTTCCAAGGTTGAAGCCGGCAAGCTGGAAGTGCGCCCGGAGAATTCCAGCGTGGCACGCCTGGTGGACGGCTTGCGCGGTATGTTCGAACCGCTGGCGGCCGATCGCAAGCTGGGCTTCCAGGTGGAAGTGCAGGCCGGTGCGCCAGCCATGCTGTTCACCGACCGCCAGCGCCTGGAGCAGATTCTCAAGAACCTGCTGTCCAATGCGGTCAAGTTCACCGAGCACGGCGAGGTAAGCCTGTCGGTGTCCGAGGCACCAGGCGAGGGCATTGCCTTCACCGTGCGCGACTCCGGCATTGGCATTGCGCGCGATCAACAGGAAAGCATCTTCGAAGCCTTCCGCCAGGCCGACGGCACCACCAACCGCCGGTATGGCGGCACTGGCCTCGGCCTGTCGATTTCCCGCGACTTGGCCACCTTGCTCGGCGGCTATATCAGCGTTACCAGCGAACCGGGCAAGGGCAGCATGTTCACCCTGGTGTTGCCGGAACAGTATGTCGAACGCGCGGAAGACGCGGCCCCCATAGAACAGCCGCGTCAGGTGGTCGTAGCGCCGGCACCCGCGCCGGTCAAGGTCTCCTCGTTGCCGGTGGCCGATGCCAACCTGATCCCACGCTTCGCCGATGACCGCGACAAGGCCCCATTCACCACCCGTTGCATCCTGGTGGTGGAAGACGAGCCGAACTTCGCCCGCATCCTCTTCGACCTGGCCCACGAGCTGGGCTACAACTGCCTGGTGGCGCACGGCGCGGACGAAGGCTACAGCCTGGCCGAAGAATACATTCCCGACGCGATCCTGCTGGACATGCGCCTGCCGGACCACTCCGGGCTGACCGTGTTGCAACGCCTCAAGGAACACGCCAATACCCGCCATATCCCCGTGCACGTGATCTCCGTGGAGGACCGCGTCGAGGCGGCCATGCACATGGGTGCCATCGGCTATGCCGTCAAACCCACCACCCGCGAAGAGCTCAAGGACGTATTCGCCCGCCTGGAGGCCAAGCTGACCCAGAAGGTCAAGCGTGTGCTGCTGGTGGAAGACGATGACTTGCAGCGCGACAGCATTGCCCGCCTGATCGGCGACGATGACATTGAAATCACCGATGTTGGCTACGCCCAGGCCGCGTTGGACCTGCTGCGCAACAATGTCTACGACTGCATGATTATCGACCTCAAGCTGCCGGACATGCTCGGCAACGAACTGCTCAAGCGCATGGCCACCGAGGACATCTGCTCCTTCCCGCCGGTGATCGTCTACACCGGGCGCAACCTGACCCGCGACGAAGAGGCCGAGCTGCGCAAGTATTCACGCTCGATCATCATCAAGGGCGCCCGTTCGCCGGAGCGCCTGCTGGACGAAGTCACACTCTTTTTGCACAAAGTCGAATCCCAGCTGTCCCATGACCGCCAGACGATGCTCAAGACCGCCCGCAGCCGCGACAAGGTCTTTGAAGGGCGCAAGATCCTGCTGGTGGACGACGATGTGCGCAACATCTTCGCCCTGACCAGCGCCCTGGAGCACAAAGGCGCCGTGGTGGTGATCGGGCGAAACGGCCGTGAAGCCATCGACAAGCTCAATGAAGTGGACGATATCGATTTGGTGTTGATGGACGTGATGATGCCGGAAATGGACGGTTACGAGGCCACCGCCTTGATCCGCCAGGACCCGCGCTGGAAAAAGCTGCCGATCATCGCGGTGACGGCCAAGGCCATGAAGGACGATCAGGAACGCTGCCTCGCGGCGGGTTCCAACGATTACCTGGCCAAGCCGATTGATCTGGACCGTCTGTTCTCGCTGATTCGCGTATGGCTACCGAAGATGGAACGCATTTAAGTGGAGCGAAGTTTTTTGGATAAAAGCAGCGATATCGAGCTGCGCCTGTTGATCGAGGCGATTTACCTCAAGTACAGCTACGACTTTCGCGACTACTCCGGGGCGTCGGTAAAGCGGCGCGTGGCCCATGCGTTGCGCCAGTTCGACTGCGCGACCATCTCGGCCTTGCAGGAGCGGGTGCTGCACGACCCGGCGGCGTTCATGCAGTTGCTGCAGTTTCTGACGATTCCGGTGAGCGAGATGTTTCGCGACCCGTCGCACTTCCTCGCGATCCGCCAGGAAGTGGTGCCGCTGCTCAAGACCTATCCGTCGATCAAGATCTGGATCGCCGGTTGCAGCACGGGGGAGGAGGTGTACTCCATGGCCATCCTCCTGCGGGAAGAGGGCTTGCTGGAACGCACGATCATCTACGCCACCGACATCAACCCGGCGTCCCTGGACAAGGCCAAGCAGGGCATCTTTTCCCTGGAGAACGTGCGGGCCTACACCGCGAACTACCAGCAGGCCGGTGGGCAACGTTCATTTGCCGACTACTACACGGCGGCTTACGATTACGCGATCTTCGACAAGAGCCTGCGCGAGAACGTGACCTTTGCCGATCACAGCCTGGCAACCGATAGTGTATTCTCAGAAACTCAATTAATTTCGTGTCGTAACGTACTGATTTATTTCAATAAAAAATTACAGGATCGCGCCTTCGGATTGTTTCACGAGTCGTTGTGCCACCGCGGCTTCCTGGTGCTGGGCAGCAAAGAGACCCTGGACTTTTCCGCCTACAGCAAGCAATTCGAACCCTTGGTCAAGCAAGAACGGATCTACCGCAAACTATGAATGAAGCGGCTGCCAACCGGACTCTGGTTCCGGGCATAGAAGCTATCGTCATCGGCGCGTCCGCAGGCGGCGTCGAGGCGTTGCTGACGGTGTTCGGTGAGCTACCCAAGGGGTTCGGCCTGCCCATCATCGCGGTGCTGCATCTGCCGGACGAGCGCCGCAGCCATCTGGCTGAAGTGTTCGACCGGCGCGTGGCGATGCCGGTGGTCGAGGCGCGCGACAAGGAAACGATCAAGGCCGGCACCCTGTACTTTGCCGGGCCTGGCTATCACCTGTCGGTAGAGCGCGATCACAGCCTGTCCCTGAGCCAGGAAGACCGCGTGCACCACTCGCGCCCGGCCATCGACTTTCTGTTCGAGTCCGCCGCCGATACCTATGGCCGCGGCCTGTTGGCGATCCTGTTGACCGGCGCCAATCAAGACGGCGCCCGGGGCCTGGCCCATGTCAAGCAACAGGATGGAACCACTGTGGTGCAAGACCCCACAGAGGCTCGCGTGGCCGTCATGCCCCGGGCAGCCCTGGCGCTGCACACACCTGACCACATTCTTTCGCTGAGCCAGATCGGCTCATTGTTGGCTTCCCTGGAATATTCCCCATGTTAAGTACTGTCCAGGCCAAACTGCTGATCGTCGATGATCTGCCGGAAAACCTGCTGGCCCTCGAAGCGCTGATAAAGCGCGAGGATCGCCAGGTATTCAAGGCATTGAGTGCCGACGAAGCCTTGTCACTGTTGCTGGAACACGAGTTCGCCATGGCGATCCTCGACGTACAGATGCCCGGCATGAACGGCTTCGAGCTGGCCGAGTTGATGCGCGGCACCGAAAAGACCAAGAACATCCCGATTGTGTTCGTCAGTGCCGCCGGCCGCGAACTCAACTATGCCTTCAAGGGCTATGAAAGCGGCGCGGTGGACTTCCTGCACAAGCCGCTGGATATCCACGCGGTGAAGAGCAAGGTCAACATCTTTGTCGACCTGTACCGCCAGAGCAAAGCGATGAAGCTACAGGTCGAAGCCCTGGAGCGCAGTCGGCGCGAGCAAGAGCTGTTGCTCACGCGCCTGCAGGCCACCCAGGCGGAGCTGGAGCAAGCGGTGCGCATGCGTGACGACTTCATGTCGATCGTTGCCCACGAAGTGCGTACGCCGTTGAACGGGCTGATCCTCGAAACCCAGCTGCGCAAGATGCATCTGGCCCGGGATAACGCGGCAGCGTTTACCCTGGACAAGATGCACGCCATGGTCGACCGCGATGAGCGCCAGATTCAAAGCCTGATCCGCCTGATCGAAGACATGCTCGATGTGTCGCGCATTCGTACCGGCAAGCTGTCGATCCGGCCGGCACACTTTGACCTGGCGCAACTGGTGCATAACCTGGTGGAAAACTTCGCGCAGCAAGTGGCGGCCGCCGGTTCTTCCATGCACCTGGTCGCGCAAGGGCCGGTGGAAGGCAATTGGGACGAGTTCCGCATCGAGCAGGTGGTGACCAACCTGCTGACCAACGCCTTGCGCTATGGCGCAAAAAGCCCGGTGGATGTGCGGGTCTACAGCGAGCACGGCGAAGCGCGGGTGGAAGTGCGCGACCGTGGCATCGGCATCAGCGAAGACAACCAGAAACGTATTTTCCAGCAATTCGAGCGCGTGTCCGCCAGCCAAGTGGCGGCAGGTCTGGGCCTCGGCTTGTTTATTTCCGAGCAGATCGTTGCGGCCCACGGTGGCACCATCGAGGTCGAGAGCCAGATAGGCGAGGGCGCCCTGTTCCGGGTGTGCCTGCCTCTGGAGGCCGCGCGATGAAATCAATCGTCGGCTCGACGCAACCTTCTGCGTGACCCCATGGTCGTAATTGCAGCAATTGACCGGACAAAGGCTTCCCATGAGTGAAGATGCACAAGATGTTGTACTGATCGTCGAAGACGACGAATCGATTATGTTTGTGCTGGGTGAGTACCTGGCCGGCCTGGGTTATCGGGTACTCAAGGCAATCGATGGCGAGCAGGCCTTCGAAATCCTTGCGACCAAGCCACACCTGGACCTCATGGTCACTGATTACCGCCTGCCCGGCGGCATTTCCGGTGTGCAGATCGCCGAGCCGGCGATCAAGCTGCGTCCGGAATTGAAGGTGATCTTTATCAGCGGTTACCCGCAGGAAATCCTCGACTGCAACAGCCCGATCACGCGCAACGCACCGATCCTGGCCAAGCCGTTTGACCTGGACACGCTGCACGAGCATATCCAGCGGTTGTTGGCGTGATGTCTTTCTCCTGATGTATCGGGTCATGCTTTGCGCGGCATCTCGCGCAAGCATGACCCCACCTCACGTCCCGATCATTTCCCTGACCTTCGCCGTCAACAGCTCAAAGGTAAACGGCTTGGTGATGAGCTGCATGCCCGGGTCGAGAAACCCCCCTCGTACGGCCGCATGCTCGGCATACCCGGTGATGAACAACACCTTAAGGTCCGGGCGTATCTGCCGACCTATTTCCGCCAGTTGCCGGCCATTCATGCCGGGCAGGCCGACATCACTGATAAGCAGGTCGATCCGTTGCTCGGATTCGATGATCGGCACCGCCGTGACCGCATCACCCGCCTCGACAAACCCGTAGCCCAGCTCTTTGAGCACTGCGCTGACCAGCACGCGGACGGCGGGATCATCTTCGACAATCAGCACCGTTTCACCGGCATTGGCGAATGGCAGCAGCGCCGGATTGCTCGCTTGCGGGCTGACGACTTCGCCGACAAAACGCGGCAGGAACAGGCTCACCGTGGTGCCCTTGCCAACCACACTATGGATCGTCACATGCCCATGGGACTGCCGGGCAAACCCGTAGATCATCGACAGCCCAAGGCCCGTACCCTGACCGATGGGCTTGGTGGTGAAAAACGGGTCGAACACCCGGCCCATCACACTTTCGGGAATGCCGCAGCCGGTGTCACTGACGCTCAGTTCCACGTAGTCACCAGGCGCCAAGGTGCCATAAGCGGCGGTGAACACGCTGTCGAGATGACGGTTGGTGGTCTCCACACTGAGACAGCCGCCATTGGGCATCGCGTCCCGCGCATTGATTACCAGGTTGAGCAGGGCGCTTTCCAGTTGGTTAGGGTCGGCTTCGGCGGTCCACAGCGCGTCGGCGAGGCGCATCTCCAGGGCGATGCTCTCGTTGATGCTGCGTTGCAGCAATTCGCCCATGGAACTGACCAACTGGTTGATTTCCACGGGTTTGGAGTCGAGGGACTGGCGGCGTGAAAATGCCAGCAGGCGGTGGGTCAGGCCCGCCGCGCGGTTGGCGGAGGTCACGCCCAGGTCGATCAGGCTGTCGAGGTCATCCAGCTTGCCCCGCGACACGCGCCGGCGCAGCAGCTCAAGGCTGCCGATGATGCCGGTGAGCATATTGTTGAAGTCGTGGGCGATGCCGCCGGTCAACTGGCCAACCGCTTCCATCTTTTGCGATTGGCGCAAGGCGTCTTCGTTGTGGCGCAGTTGCGCGGTGCGTTCTTCCACCTGCTGTTCGAGGGTTTCCAGGGTACGTTGCAGGCGCAACTCACTTTCACTCAGGTCGATCAGGCGGTCGCGCGCTTCGTATTGGCGACGGCGGCCGCGCAAGGCCGTGCTGACCTGGCTGATAAGGGTGACGGGGTGAAAAGGTCGCTCCAGGAACGTCACGTTGCCCAGCAAGCGGCTCAGTTGGGAAGGGCCATTCTGTTCGCTGCCGCCGTGATGGGTCATCAACACGATCGGCAAGTCCGACCAGGCCGGTTGCTGGTGCAGGATCTCCAGCAAAGGTTCCAGTTCTACGCCAAGCAGCGCTTCGGCGGCCACGATCAACACACCGGCGCCTTGCTCCAGCGCATCGCACAGCGACCGCAAATCGCTGGCGACGATGCCGTTGTAGCCGGCTTCCTTGAGCATCATCAACGCCAATGAGCCGTCACGGCCCAATGGCGCCAGGATGATTGCGCGCTCGGCGGTGGGGGAAAGCCCCGGCACTAGCCCATATCCTTGAGCAGTGGCGAACCGGCGCCCATATAGGTGGGAATACCGCGCAGCACGCCCTGGAAGTTGTTAAGGGGTTCACCGACGGTCATGCCGCGACTGCCAATGCGGTATTCGCGGATGGTTGATTCATGGGAGCCGGTCCTTTTCTTGATGATCGAAATGGCCCGGCGTACCTCACCGATTGCTTCGAAATAGCGCAACAGGATCACCGTGTCGGCCAGGTAAGTGATATCCACCGGCGCCTGCATGTCACCCACCAGCCCGTGCTGGGCGACCGTCATAAAGGTCGCCGCGCCCCGGCGGTTGAGGTACAGCAGCAACTCGTGCATGTGCAGGATCAGCGCGTTTTCTTCCGGCATTGCCGCCGTGTAGCCGTTGATGCTGTCGATCACCACGGTTTTGATGCCGCTTTCATCGACCGCGCGTCGCACGCGGTGGGAGAACTCGCCGGGCGACAGCTCGGCGGCGTCCACCTGTTCAATCAGCAGGTTGCCTGTGGCTTGCAGCGCCTCCAGGTCGATCCCCATGTTTTTCATGCGTTCAAACAGCAGGCCGAGCTCTTCATCGAAGATAAACAGCGCGGCTTTTTCGCCACGGGCCACGGCCGACGCGGCAAAGATCATCGAGATCAGCGACTTGCCGGTACCGGCCGGGCCGAGGATCAGGCTGCTGGAGCCGGTCTCGATACCGCCGCCGAGCAATGAATCCAGCTCGGCGATGCCGCTGGTCAGGGTCTGCCGGTTGTAGCCGCCACGGTGTTCGGCCGCGACCAGGCGCGGGAACACATGCACGCCGTCCTGCATGATGGTGAAGTCGTGGAAACCGCCGCGGTATTTCTGCCCGCGATACTTCACCACCCGCACCCGGCGACGTTCTGCGCCGTAGTTGGGGGTCAGCTCTTCCAGGCGGATCACCCCATGGGCGACGCTGTGTACGGTTTTGTCGAGGGATTCGGTGGTCAGGTCGTCCAGCAGCAGAACGGTGGCGTCATACCGCACGAAATAGTGCTTGATTGCGAGAATCTGCCGGCGATACCGCAGGGAGCTTTGCGCCAGCAAGCGAATCTCCGACAGGCTGTCGACCACCACGCGCGTCGGCTTGACCCGTTCCACCACTTCAAAGATCTGCCGCGTCGCTTCGCCCAGCTCCAGGTCGGACGAATACAGCAGGCTTTGCTGGTGCTCGGCGTTGAGCAGGCTTTCGGGTGGGGTCAGTTCGAAGATATGGATGTTGTCGTCCAGGTCCCAGCCATGGGACTTGGCGCCCTGGCGCAGTTCGCGCTCGGTCTCGGAGAGGGTGATGTACAGCGACTTTTCGCCGTTTTTCGCGCCGGCCTGCAAAAAGTGCAGGGCGACGGTGGTTTTGCCGGTGCCGGGTTCACCTTCCAGCAGGAACAGGTGGCTGCGCGATAGCCCGCCGGAAAGAATGTCGTCCAGACCTTCGATACCGGTGGCCGCCTTTTCACTGAACAGCTCGTTGGATGTAGACAAGAAGTGCCCTCGGGTCACGGATCAATAGAGGAACGCGCCGCCTCGGGCGCGCCATATTTACTTGACCGTGATGGCCCGTAGCCGTTCAACGATTTTTTTCGCGGCGGCTACAGGCCTTGCTGCAAGGCGGGGTCGTCGGGGTTTTGCTGTTCCAGTTGGGCCAGCAACACCTGCACGTTCTGCAGTTGGCCACTTTCCTTCCAGTAATTGACCAGCAGCACCCGCGCTTTGCGATTGGCCGGATGGCGTTGCAGGATCTCTTCCAGCTGGCGCTGCGCCGCTTCCAGTTCGTTCTGGGCGTGCAGGGTGGTGGCCAGGTCGTAGCGATAATCCTGATTGTCCGGCTCCAGCTCCACCGCCTTGGACAGGCCAAGCAACGCGTAAGGACGTTCACCGTGGTGCAGCAGCCACAGGCCGAGGGCATGTTGCAGGTAGGCGGACTCAGGGTGCGCGGCCAGTTGCCGCGCCAGCAATTGGCGGGATTCCTCGCTCTTGCCTTGTTTGTCCAGCAATTCGATCTGCGCGACCACCGCCTGCAGGTTGTCCGGCTGCAAGCGCATGGCCTGTTCCAGGGCATTTTGCGCGTCCGGCAACAGGGCGCTGTGGATGTACAGCTGCGCCAGTTGAATCCAGCCCTCGGCGGTTTCGGGCTGGGCCTTGAGGTATTTGACGAACTCGTCGAGCACCTGCTGCAAGGGGCCGAAGTACAGGCCCAGGGTGTCGGGCGACAGGCCGAGCAGGGCGTTGGCGGCGGCAAAACGCACGCTTTGTTCCGGGTCGTCGAGTGCCGGGCCGAGCAACAGCGTGCGCTGGCCGCTGGGCACCAGGCCGGCAATGCTGTGGATCGCCGCTTCACGCACCTGCGGCGAATCGCTCAGCAGGTCCTTGTCGGCCAGCTTCAAGGCTTGTGGGCTGGGGTAATTGGGCAACTCGGCGTGCAGCGCGGCGCGGCGCTCCGGGGACAGGTCCGGGCGGCCCAATTGCTGATACAGCACACGCGCCGCCCCCGGTTCGCCATTGCGCGCCTGTTTCAGGGCTTTGGAATAACCATGGGCAATCGCCGGCGGCACGGCCACCTGGCTGGAACGGGAGAAATACCAGGTGATGAGCACAATCAACAGCAGGGCGCACAGGCCGACGATGGAGTAACGGCGTGACTTAGACATGCAGGCGTCCGCAAGTATTACAAAGCCGTCAGCTTCGACCAGCGCAGGGCAGGTGTCAAACCCGCGTCAGGTCAGCACGTATTCCACCGGCTCCAGGGCCGGCGGCAAGTCGGTTTCACCGAGGGCGGCGCGGACTTCGCGCTCCAGGTTGCGCAGGATGGCGTTGCACGGCAAATCGTTTTCGTCGAAGCCGAACGGGTCTTCGAGGTCATCGCCGATTTCATCGAGACCAAAGAAGGTGTAGCTGACGATGGCGGTGAACACCGGCGTCAACCAACCCAGCGGCTCAGCCATGGCAAACGGCAGCAGGATACAGAACAGGTAGATAGTGCGGTGCAGCAACAGGGTGTAGGGGAAGGGCAGCGGCGTGCTCTTGATCCGCTCGCACGACGCCTGCACCTGGCTCAGGCTGACCAGGCGGGTTTCCAGCTGGGTGTAGCGCCATTCACTGATAACCCCGCGCTCGGCCAGTTCGGAAAAACGCGCGCCCAACTGTTGCAGCACGCTGTCCGGCAGGTTGGGGTGCGAGGCGGCCACCGCTGTCCAGGGCTTGATCGCCAAGGCTTCATCCTCATGGCGCAAACGCGCGATCAGCCCATGGGCAAAACCACACAAGCCGCGCAACAGCCCGGCACGCTAAGGCGAGTCCCCCAGCACCTGGGTTTCGCGGATCAACGAACGCACCTCAATAATCATCTGCCCCAATTGCTTGCGGCCTTCCCACCAGCGGTCGTAGCAGGCGTTGTTGCGAAAACTCATGAAGATCGACAGCGACAGGCCCAGCAAAGTGAAGGGCGTGGCGTTGACCTTGGAAAAGTAGGCGGGGTGCCAGGTTTCCACCAGCACGATCACCGACGCCAGCAACGTCACCAGCAGGCTGCGCAAGGCAATGCGCTTGGCAATCGAACCCTTGAGGGAGAACAGGATGCCCACGAGGTTGGGCTTGGGACGGACAATCATCAGGTGGGGAGCTTCTTTGGTGGCGCAGGCCCTCAGGTTAGAAGCTCGCTGCCAGCGCGTCCAATCGCTTGGGCTGACCGGTTGATTGGCGCGGTCGATGAGTGGCCAAACCAGTCAGCCATGTTGATGGCTTTGACCATTGCTGCTGGGGCGCGCTAGAGCGACTATTTCCGTGGTTTACGTCCTGAAAATAAAAAACACAGAAGGATTTGAAGCGATGCGTGACTACTTGGCTGCCACCACCGGATTTGACTACGCCCACACTGTTGACGCCGCACTGGCCGGCACCCTGCAAGGCCTCAATGCCTGCGTGGAGTGCTGCGACCGCCACGCGCTGCCCGGGCGCATCGCGTTGTTCTGGGAAGGCAAGGACGGCCGCAGCGCCACCTCGACCTTTACCGACTTGCAGGACCAAGCCGCACGCTTCGCCAATTTCCTCCTGGCCCAGGGCGTCAAGCGCGGCGATAAAGTCGCCGGGCTGCTGCCGCGCACGGCGGAATTGCTGGTGGTGGTGTTTGCCACCTGGCGCATCGGCGCGGTTTATCAACCGCTGTTTACCGCCTTTGGCCCCAAGGCCATCGAGCATCGCCTGACCAGCTCCGGCGCCGCATTGGTGGTCACCGACGCAGTGAACCGGCCGAAACTGGCGGAAGTCGCAGGCTGCCCGACCATCGTCACGGTCACCGGCGCCAAGGGCGAAGGCCTGGTGCGTGGCGATTTCAGTTTCTGGGCCGAGCTGCCCACCTATTCCAATGTCTGTGAGCCGGTGCTGCTGGGCGCTGACGAGCCGTTCCTGCTGATGTTCACCTCGGGCACCACCGGCCCTTCAAAAGCGCTGTCGGTGCCACTCAAGGCCATCGTCGCGTTCCAGAGCTACACCCGCGACGCCGTGGACCTGCGCCCCGAAGACGCGTTCTGGAACGTTGCCGACCCAGGCTGGGCCTACGGCATCTACTTCGGCGTGACCGGCCCATTGTCCATGGGCCACCCGATCACCTTCTACGATGGCCCCTTCACCCTGGAAAGCACCTGCCGGGTCATCAACAAATACGGCATCACCAACCTCACTGGCTCGCCCACCGCCTACCGCCTGTTGATCGCCGGCGGCGAGCAGTTTGCCCACTCGATCAAGGGCAAGCTGCGCATCGTCAGCAGCGCCGGCGAGCCGCTGAACCCGGAAGTGATCCGCTGGTTCGCCGACAACCTCGGCGTGACCATCCACGACCACTATGGCCAGACCGAACTGGGCATGGTGCTGTGCAATCACCATGGCCTGGAGCACCCAGTGCATGTCGGTTCGGCCGGATTTGCCTCGCCGGGTCACCGCATCGTGGTGCTCGACGATGACTATCAGGAGTTGCCAGCCGGCCAGCCCGGCATCCTCGCCATCGACCGCGAGCAGTCGCCGATGTGCTGGTTCGCCGGCTATGACGGCGTAAAGACCAAGGCGTTTGTCGGCAAGTACTACCTGAGCGGCGACACCGTGGAGCTGAACCCCGATGGCAGCATCAGTTTTGTCGGGCGCAGTGACGATGTGATCACCACGTCGGGCTACCGCGTCGGCCCGTTCGACGTGGAAAGTGCGCTGGTGGAACACCCGGCCGTGATCGAAGCCGCGGTGGTCGGCAAGCCAGACCCGGAGCGCACCGAACTGGTGAAAGCCTTCGTGGTGATTAACAGCCAATACCGCGCCACCCCGGAACTTGCCGAGGAACTGCGCCTGCACGTGCGCAAACGCCTCGCGGCCCACGCCTACCCACGGGAAATCGAATTTGTCAGCGACTTGCCCAAGACCCCGAGCGGCAAGTTGCAGCGTTTTATCTTGCGTAACCAGGAAATCGCCAAGGCGGCGGTGGCCTGATCCACT
Source organism: Pseudomonas sp. 18.1.10 (assembly GCF_024655625.1). Taxonomy (NCBI): domain Bacteria; kingdom Pseudomonadati; phylum Pseudomonadota; class Gammaproteobacteria; order Pseudomonadales; family Pseudomonadaceae; genus Pseudomonas; species Pseudomonas sp. 18.1.10. The sequence goes on along the minus strand of NZ_JANLGL010000030.1, from coordinate 3,992 downwards.
TTTAAGGACACAATGATGCAGATTGAAAACAAGGTATTCCTGGTCAGCGGCGGCGCTTCGGGCCTCGGCGCGGCCACCGCCGAGATGCTGGTCGCCGCTGGCGCCAAGGTCATGCTGGTGGACCTCAACGCCGACGCCGTCGCGGCCAAGGCCAAGCAACTGGGCGACAACGCACGCAGCGCAGTAGCGGACATCAGCCAGGAAGCCGCCGCCGAAGCTGCGGTGCAAGCCGCCGTTGCAGCGTTTGGCGGTTTGCACGGCCTGGTCAACTGCGCCGGTGTGGTGCGCGGCGAGAAGATCCTCGGCAAGAACGGCCCCCACGCCCTGGCCAGCTTTGCCCAGGTCATCAACGTCAACCTGATCGGCAGTTTCAACCTGCTGCGCCTGGCCGCGGCGGCCATCGCCGAAACCGAAGCGAATGCCGATGGCGAGCGCGGGGTCATCATCAATACGGCCTCGGTGGCCGCCTTTGACGGGCAGATCGGCCAGGCGGCGTACGCAGCCTCCAAAGGCGCGATTGCCAGCCTTACCTTGCCCGCCGCCCGTGAGCTGGCGCGCTTTGGTATCCGCGTGATGACCATCGCCCCGGGCATTTTCGAAACGCCGATGATGGCCGGCATGACTCCGGAAGTGCGCGACTCCCTGGCCGCTGGCGTGCCATTCCCGCCGCGCCTGGGCAAACCGGCCGAATACGCCGCGCTGGTGCGTCATATCATTGAAAACAGCATGCTCAACGGCGAGGTGATCCGTCTCGACGGTGCCTTGCGCATGGCGGCCAAGTAAGGAGTTTAAAACCATGACTGATCCCATCGTAATCGTCAGCGCCGTGCGCACGCCCATGGGCGGCTTCCAGGGCGACCTCAAGGGCCTGACCGCGCCGCAACTGGGTGCCGCCGCAATTCGTGCCGCAGTCGAGCGCGCCGGTATTGCCCACGATGCCGTCGATGAAGTGCTGTTCGGCTGCGTACTGCCGGCCGGCCTGGGCCAGGCGCCTGCACGCCAGGCGGCACTGGGCGCCGGACTGGATAAATCCACCCGTTGCACCACCCTCAACAAGATGTGCGGCTCGGGCATGGAAGCCGCGATCCTGGCCCATGATTCGCTGCTGGCCGGCAGCGTTGACGTGGCAATCGCCGGGGGCATGGAAAGCATGTCCAACGCCCCGTACCTGCTGGACCGTGCGCGCAGCGGCTACCGCATGGGCCACGGCCGCGTGCTTGACCATATGTTCCTCGACGGCCTCGAAGATGCGTATGACAAAGGCCGCCTGATGGGCACCTTTGCCGAAGACTGCGCCGAGCACAACGGTTTTACCCGTGAAGCCCAGGACGCGTTCGCCATCGCCTCCCTGACCCGCGCACAGCAAGCGATCAGCGACGGCAGCTTTGACGCGGAAATCGTCCCGGTGCAGGTCACCGTGGGCAAGGAACAGAAAACCATCCAGCACGATGAACAACCACCGAAAGCCAAGCTGGACAAGATTGCCAGCCTGAAACCGGCGTTCCGCGACGGCGGCACGGTCACGGCGGCGAACTCCAGTTCGATTTCCGATGGCGCGGCGGCATTGCTGCTGATGCGTCAATCCGAGGCTCACAAGCGCGGCCTCAAGCCCTTGGCAGTGATCCACGGGCACGCGGCGTTTGCCGATGAGCCGGGGCTGTTCCCGGTGGCGCCGGTGGGGGCGATTCGCAAGCTGATGAGCAAGACCGGCTGGAACCTCGACGAGGTGGACCTGTTCGAGATCAACGAAGCCTTCGCCGTAGTCAGCCTGGTGACCATGAGCAAGCTGGAAATCCCCCACAGCAAGGTGAATATCCACGGCGGCGCCTGCGCCCTGGGCCACCCGATTGGCGCGTCCGGCGCGCGCATCCTGGTGACCTTGCTCGCGGCCCTGCGTCAAAAAGGCCTCAAGCGTGGCGTCGCCGCCATCTGCATCGGCGGTGGTGAAGCCACGGCCATGGCCGTCGAATGCCTGTATTAAGGACTGAACCCCATGTTGCCCAATGACGAACAACTGCAAATCAGCGACGCGGCCCGGCAGTTTGCCCAGGAGCGCCTGAAACCCTTCGCCGCCGAGTGGGACCGCGAGCACCGCTTCCCCAAGGAAGCCATCGGCGAAATGGCCGAGCTGGGCTTTTTCGGCATGCTCGTGCCGGAGCAGTGGGGCGGTTGCGACACCGGCTACCTGGCCTACGCCATGGCCCTCGAAGAGATCGCCGCCGGCGACGGCGCGTGCTCGACCATCATGAGCGTGCACAACTCGGTGGGGTGCGTGCCGATCCTCAAGTTCGGCAACGATCAGCAGAAAGCCCAGTTCCTCACGCCCCTGGCCAGCGGCACCATGCTGGGCGCGTTTGCGTTGACCGAGCCCCAGGCCGGCTCCGACGCCAGCAGCCTGAAAACCCGTGCGCGCCTGGAAGGCGACCACTACGTGCTGAACGGCTGCAAACAGTTCATCACCTCCGGACAAAACGCCGGGATCGTGATTGTGTTTGCGGTCACCGACCCGGCGGCGGGCAAGCGTGGGATCAGTGCGTTTATCGTGCCCACCGACTCACCCGGCTACACCGTGGCACGGGTCGAGGACAAGCTCGGCCAGCACGCGTCCGACACCTGCCAGATCCTCTTTGAAGACGTCAAAGTGCCGGTGGCCAACCGGTTGGGCGAGGAGGGCGAAGGCTACAAGATCGCCCTGGCCAACCTCGAAGGCGGGCGCGTGGGCATCGCCTCGCAAGCGGTGGGCATGGCCCGCGCCGCCTTTGAAGCGGCGCGAGACTACGCCCGTGAGCGTGAAAGCTTCGGCAAGGCGCTGATCGAACACCAGGCCGTGGCGTTCCGCCTGGCGGACATGGCCACGCAAATCGCCGTCGCCCGGCAGATGGTGCATTACGCCGCCGCCCTGCGGGACAGCGGCAAGCCGGCGCTGGTGGAAGCCTCGATGGCCAAGCTGTTCGCCTCGGAAATGGCCGAGAAAGTCTGCTCGGCCGCCTTGCAAACCCTCGGCGGTTACGGTTACCTGAGCGACTTCCCCCTGGAGCGCATCTACCGCGATGTGCGGGTCTGCCAGATTTACGAAGGCACCAGCGATATTCAACGCATGGTCATCTCACGCAATCTCTAAGGAGCCGCTACATGAGTTACGAAACCATCCTGCTCGACGTCCAGGGCCGCGTCGGGCTGATTACCCTCAACCGCCCGCAAGCCCTCAACGCCCTGAATGCGCAACTGGTCCGCGAACTGAACCAGGCGCTGGACGGCCTGGAAGCCAACCCTGAAATCGGCTGCATCGTGCTGACCGGCTCGAAAAAAGCCTTCGCCGCCGGCGCCGACATCAAGGAAATGGCCGAGCTGACCTACCCGCAGATCTACCTCGACGACCTGTTCAGCGACAGCGACCGCGTGGCCAACCGCCGCAAACCGATCATCGCCGCCGTCAACGGTTTTGCCCTCGGTGGCGGCTGTGAACTGGCGTTGATGTGCGACTTCATCCTGGCGGGCGATGGCGCCAAGTTCGGCCAGCCGGAAATCAACCTCGGCGTACTGCCGGGCATGGGCGGCACCCAACGCCTGACCCGCGCCGTGGGCAAGGCCAAGGCCATGGAAATGTGCCTGACCGGACGCTTTATCGACGCCGTGGAAGCCGAACGTTGCGGCATCGTCGCCCGTATCGTGCCGGCCGATGAACTGCTGGAAGAAGCGCTGAAAGTCGCCACGCTGATTGCCGGCAAATCGGTGCCCATCAGCATGATGGTCAAGGAAAGCGTGAACCGCGCGTTTGAAGTCAGCCTGTCGGAAGGCGTGCGCTTTGAGCGCCGGGTGTTCCATGCGGCGTTTGCGACCCAGGATCAGAAGGAAGGCATGGCGGCGTTTGTGGCCAAGCGCGCGCCCGATTTCAAAGATAAATAATTCGATGTCCCGAACACAGAGGATGTAAATGTGGGAGCGGGCTTGCTCGCGAAAGCGGAGTGTCATGCAATACATGTGCTGACTGA
>NZ_JANLGL010000309.1:0-4890 GCF_024655625.1 Pseudomonas sp. 18.1.10 | reverse complement strand
TCAGTGAATACATCTTTGACTGACACACCGCGTTCGCGAGCAAGCCCGCTCCCACACAAGCCAGCTCCCACATTTTTAACCGAAGCTGGCCTTAGGCTTTTGCCGGGCCATTGCCGATCTGCCACACAAACGGCGGCTCAGTCCCGTTGATAACCCAATCCCCGACAATCCGCGCCTTGTAGATCACCGGATTATGCGACGACACCGTGCGCGCATTGCGCCAGTGCCGATCCAGGGCTTTGCCCTGGCGCACATCCGACGCCCCCAGCGCGTTGAACAACTGGCTCGTCGCCCGCTGAATCAACTCCGACACCACCACCTGCGCCGTCGCCGATTCAATCTCGGCCGCCACATTGGCGGCGCGCTCGACGGCATCATCCCCGCCAAACCGCGCCACATAGGCCTGCTGTGCCGGCAATGTGGCTTTCAACGCACTGGCTTCGGCGGCGTAGACCAGCGCCGCGACGTCTCCCACCACCTGTTGGATCTGCGCATCCGCGCTGACATGGGGCGCATTGCCATGGCTGTAGATGCGCTTGCGGCTGCGCACCTGCTCGGCCACGTCGTTAAGCGCGGCGCGGCCGATCCCGGCCAGGCTGGCCAGTAACACCAGTTGGTAGAACGCCGTCTGGTATTTGAAGCGCGTGGCAAAGTCGATCACGTTGTCCGCTTCCACCACGGCGTTGGTAAAGCGCGAGGTGCCGCTGCCGGTGGTGCGCTGGCCAAAGCCGTCCCAGTCGTCGCTGTGCACCACGCCGGGCTGGCGGGCGCGGGTGGCGGCGATGACATCGCCCTGGGTGTCGCTGCGTTGGGCGTATACGTCGATCCAGTCGGCGAAAATGCTGCCGGTGCTGTAGAACTTTTCGCCGTTGAGTGTCCAGTTTTCACCGTCTGGGCTGACCTGGGTGACCACATCGCCAATGGCCACGTTGCCGATTTCGGTCCAGGCACAGCCGACGATATCGCCGTCGACAAAGCGCTTGAACCACAGGTCGCGCCCCGCGCCGGGCGGCGAGTTGAGGCGGTCTTCGGCAAACGCAAAGTGCCCGCGCAGGGCCTGGGGGATGTTGGAGTCGGCGGCGGCCAGCTCGATCAACAGTTCAAACAGCTGCGGCAGGGACGCGCCGCCGCCACCGTATTCCACCGGCACGCGCACGGCGCCAAAGCCGGCTTCCTTGAGCCACTGGATCGGTTCATGGGGCAGGGTGCGGGTCTGTTCGCGCTGCACGGCGCCTGCGGCGATGCGTGCGAAGATCGGCCGGAAGCGCGCGGCCAGCGTGGGGTAATCGACGCCGATGGACAGCGGGTTGATGACGTGGTGTTCAGTCATGGGGGACGGCTCCTGTGGGCAATGCAGTGGTGATTGCACAGTCCGTGCCGGGTGCGCGAGCCCGTGTTTACGGGGCGCAAGCCGCAGCAACTGTTGCCCTGGCAACAGTGGATCGACAAACCGTCGCGATCTGCGACATCGCTGCGGCGCCTCGCCGTTTGCCGCAACCCGCCTGGCGCGGGCGTTTGGCGGGGCTGGCACGCTTGCTGCTCAAGCCTTAAGTACATCCCCTATGTACGAGGTAGTGTCCGATGAGTCAGCAGCCTGTGAAATTTGCCTACTGGGTACCCAACGTCAGCGGTGGGTTGGTGGTCAGCAAGATCGAGCAACGCACCCACTGGGGCATCGATTACAACCGCAAACTGGCGCAACTGGCAGAAGCCGCCGGCTTTGAATACGGCCTGACCCAGATCCGTTTCACCGCCGGCTACGGCGCCGAGAACCAGCATGAATCCGTGGCGTTCAGCCATGCACTGCTGGCGGCGACCACCACCCTCAAGGTGATCGCCGCGATCTTGCCCGGGCCGTGGCAACCGGCGCTGGCGGCCAAGCAGCTGGCGACGATCGACCAGCTCACCAACGGCCGTATCGCGGTGAATATCGTCAGCGGCTGGTTCAAAGGCGAGTTCCAGGCCATCGGCGAGCATTGGCTGGAGCATGACGAACGTTACCGCCGCTCCGAGGAATTTATCCGCGCGCTCAAAGGCATCTGGACCCAGGACGATTTCACCTTTAAGGGCGACTTCTACCGCTTCAACCACTACACCTTGAAGCCCAAGCCGCTGGGCCAACCGGAAGTGTTTCAGGGCGGCAGTTCACGGGCGGCGCGGGACATGGCCGCGCGCGTGTCGGACTGGTATTTCACCAACGGCAACACCCCCGAAGGGATCAAGGCGCAGGTCGATGACATTCGCGCCAAGGCGGCGGCCAACAACCATTCGGTGAAAGTCGGGGTCAACGCCTTTGTGATTGCCCGCGACACCGAAGAAGAGGCCCGCGCCGTACTCGCCGAAATCATCGACAAGGCCGATCCCGAGGCCGTCAACGCCTTTGGTGACGCGGCCAAACAGGCGGGCAAAGCCTCACCGGAAGGCGAGGGCAACTGGGCCAAATCCAGCTTTGAAGACCTGGTGCAGTACAACGACGGCTTCAAGACCAACCTGATCGGCACCCCGCAGCAGATCGCCGAACGCATTGTTGCGCTCAAGGCGGTGGGCGTGGATTTGGTGTTGGCGGGCTTCCTGCACTTCCAGGAAGAGGTGGAGTATTTCGGCAAGCGTGTGTTGCCACTGGTGCGCGAGCTGGAAGCCAAGGCCGGGATCAAGCAGGTGGCGTAAGCAAGGGTTTTTCCAGGCGTAGGGCGCTGGTGTGGTCGGCGTAGTAGTCGTCGACCTGGGCAAAGCGCCGGTAGCCGTTGCGCTCGTACAAGCCCAGGGCGCCGGGATTGTCGGTACGCACCTCCAGGCGCAAATGGGTGCAGCGGTGCGCCACGGCGCAGGCTTCGATGCGGGCCAGCAGTTGCTGGCCCAGGCCCATGCCGCGCGCCTGTTCGGCGATGGCGATGGAGTACAACCGCGCCCGCGTGCTCCTGCGGCGTAACAGCAGCAGGGCATAACCGAGCAGGTGCCCGTCACGCGCCACCACCAGCAACTGGCCGTGGGCGCGGCTGACCATCCAGCGCACACTGCGCGGTGAGAGCCGATCACTGATAAAACATTGCTGCTCCAGAGCGATTAACGCGGGTATATCCGTGGTGCATGCAACGCGAAAGGAAAGTGCCATATAACCGCCGTAAAAGTTGCGTAACGAAACGGGACTTCTCTAAAAGATCGTGCTTAATAGAAAAGGTCGAGTTCTCTAAAGCGGATCAAATACTATGTCAGCGGTACAAGGTCATTGGCGTGAAGTATCCGAGCAAAGTGTCATGGCGACAATAACTTCCAACGGTTATTTTTCCGCGACGTCGAAACCGTCCAGTCAAGTAGTCATCATCGTTGAACGTAAGGAAGATTGGGCCTCCTATTTCCCCAGCGAAGACATCGTCACCGCCCAGGAATACCTCGAACAAACCCGCGACAGCGACGTGGGCAAGCGTGTGCAGGTCATCAACCTGTGCCGTAGCTACAAGTACCTGGGCCACGGCTACTACTGTTCGCTGCTGGCCGAGGCACGCGGGCACAAGGTGATTCCCTCGGTGCGCACCATCAGCGAACTGACGAAAAAGTCGTTATACGGGCTGGCCCTGGATAACTTGGACAAGACCCTGGATAAAGCCCTCAGCCATCACCTTTACAGCAATACCGAAGGCTTTACCCTGACTCTTTATTTTGGCCGGACGACGATAGAGCCATTGCAGGATTTGGCCCGCGAGTTGTTTGAAACCTTTGCCTGCCCGATTCTGTTAGTTGAATTCAAAAAACATAACGGCTGGCATATCGAAGGCGTCAAGTGCGGCGCGCTGCATAAGTTGCGTGATGACCAGGAAGATCAATTCGCCCACGCCCTCGACAACTTCAGCCGCAAGATCTGGCGCCAGCCGCGCTCGCGCCGGGTGGCCCGTTATGACCTGGCGATCCTTCACGATCCCCTGGAGCAATTGCCGCCGTCCAACCCCAAGGCCCTGGAGCATTTCATTCGCGTGGGCAAGGGCCTGGGCATCGATGTGCAGTTGATCGAGCGCAAGGACTACGCGCGCCTGGCCGAATACGACGCCTTGCTGATCCGCGAGACCACCAGCGTAGACAACCATACCTACCGCTTCGCCAAGAAAGCCGAAAGCGAAGGCCTGGTGGTGATGGACGACCCGGCGTCGATCCTGCGGTGTACCAACAAGGTCTACCTGGCCGACCTGCTCAACAGTCATCAGCTGGGCATGCCCGCCACCGAGATCCTCTACAAGGAGCGACCGGAAGACTTCGAGCGGGTCGGCGAGCGGCTCGGGTTTCCGTTGGTGCTGAAGATCCCCGACGGCTGCTTTTCCAAGGGCGTGATAAAGGTGGAAAGCCAGGAAGCCTTGCTCAAGGCCACCGCCGAGTTGTTCGAGCATTCGGTGCTGTTGCTGGCCCAGGAGTTCTTCTACACCGAGTACGACTGGCGCATCGGCGTGCTCAACCGCAAGCCGATCTTTGCCTGCCAGTACTTCATGTCCAAGGGCCACTGGCAGATCTACAACCACAAGGCCATCGGCCAGGCCATCAACGGCGAGTGCCGCACCCTCGCGGTCCATGAAGCGCCGAAGGCGGTGGTGGAGCTGGCGGTGAAGACCGCCAACCTGATCGGCGACGGCCTCTATGGCGTCGACCTCAAGCAGTCCGGCGACAAGGTGGTGGTGATCGAGGTGAACGACAACCCGAATATGGACGCGGGGATCGAGGATGCCTATTTGCAGGACGATCTGTATGGGTTGGTGCTGGAGGAGTTTGTGCGGCGTTTGGAGTTGAAGCGCCAGGGGCAGGGTTGGTAAGACTGTTGAAGAGTAACTGTGGGAATGGGCTTATGTGGGAGCGGGCTTGCTCGCGAAAGCGGTGTGTCAGTGAACACATCCGAAACTGACCCGCCGC
>NZ_JANLGL010000308.1:0-4902 GCF_024655625.1 Pseudomonas sp. 18.1.10 | reverse complement strand
ACTGATCCACCGCATTCGCGAGCAAGCCCGCTCCCACACAAGCCCGCTCCCACAGGTTGAATCGTGTTAGAAGGCGAGTTTGTAGCCGATGGCCATCAACATCACCGCCAAACACGGCCGCAATACGCCGTCCGGCAGCTTGCCGGTCATGTGACTGCCGATGTAAATCCCCGGCAGCGAGCCCATCAACAGAAAACCCAGCAAGTGCCAATCCATATTGCCCATGCTCGCATGGCCCAGGCCTGCCACCAGGGTCAGCGGCACGGCGTGGGCGATCTCGGTGCCGACCAGGCGGCGCGTGGCGAGGAACGGATAGAGGATAAACAACGCCACGGTGCCGAGGGCGCCGGCGCCGATGGAGGTCAGCGCGACCATGGTGCCCAGGATCGCACCGGTGACCACCGTCAGCAGGTTCAGGTTGCGCGGGCTCATGTGGTAGTCGTCGCCGGCATGGCGCTGGGCGAAGGCCAGGAGCTGTTTCTTGAACAGGATCGCCAGGGCGGTCAGCAGCAACACCACGCCGAGGGCTTGCTTAATCACCGCGTTCATCGCGCTGGGGTCGGTGTGCAGGCTGGCGAGGAACCACAGGGTCAGCAGCACGGCGGGCACGCTGCCGAGGGTCAGCCAGCCGGTGATGGTCCAGTCGATGTTCTTGTTCTTGCTGTGCACCAGCACGCCACCGGACTTGGTGATCGCCGCGTACAGCAGGTCGGTACCCACGGCGGTAGCCGGGTTGATGCCGAACCACAACAGGATCGGGGTCATCAATGAACCCCCGCCCACACCGGTCATGCCCACGATAAAACCAACAATCAGGCCAGCAACGACGAAACCAACATTACCCACATCCATTACAACTACCTGCGGCCTTATAAATTTCTGGCGGCAGGATAGCGATTTTTCTTATAACGACTTATATCAATGTGATCTGACTTTAGATCATTTTGTGTTTTCGCCGATTTATTTGCGAATGCCTGCATCCATTTGCCGCGCCCATGGGTAGTACCTGCAGCAACCCTGCTGTTCTACCCAATGGAGAAACACCCATGAACGCCAAAGCATTGCTCTGCCTGACTGCCCTGCTCGCCGCCCCGGCCGCCTTCGCCCAGAGCAGTTTGCCCGACAGCATCAAGGTGCCGGATGGGCATAAAGTCGCGATGGAAACTACCGGTGTCGGCGAAATCACCTACGAGTGCCGCGACAAAGCCAACGCCGCCGGCCAGACCGAATGGACCTTTGTCGGCCCTAAAGCGGTGCTCAATGATCGCAGCGGCAAGCAAGTCGGCACCTACTTTGGCCCACCGGCAACCTGGCAGGCCAAGGACGGTTCGAAGATCACCGGCACCCAGCTGGCCGTGGCCCCGTCGAGCCCGGGCAACCTGCCGTATCAACTGGTCAAGGCCAACCCGGCCGAAGGCAAGGGCGCGATGAGCGGCGTAAGTTACATCCAACGCGTGGCCCTCAAGGGCGGCGTGGCGCCGAGCAGCGAGTGCACCACGGCCAATAAAGGCAAGCAGGAAGTGGTGAAGTACCAGGCCGACTACATTTTCTGGGCGGCCAACTGAGCAAACTCGGCTACGCTGCCCCCAGTGCAGATGAACGGGATGTTCTGCCATTGGGGGTAGCCATACGTGTTTGATTACGAAGCCTGTCTGCTGGCCTGTGCCCGTGGCGATCAGCGCGCGTTGCGCCAACTCTACCAACAGGACAGCAGCCACTTGCTCGGTGTGGCCTTGCGCATCACCCGGGACAAGGCCCTGGCCGAAGACGTCGTGCATGACGCGTTTATCAAGATCTGGCGCGGCGCCGGCAGTTTCGACCCGGCGCGCGGCGCCGCCCGTGGCTGGGTGTTCAGCGTGACCCGCCACCTGGCGCTCAATGCGATGCGCAACAGCTACCGCGAAGTGCCGTTGAGCGACGAACACGAGCCCATCGCCAGCCCCGAATTCCCGACACACTCCGGACAGATCCACACCTGCCTGGAACAGCTCGACCCGGCCCGTCGCACGTGCATCCTGCACGCCTATGTCGACGGTTATTCCCACAGCGAAATCGCCCGGAAACTGGACACCCCCTTGGGAACCGTCAAAGCCTGGATCAAACGTAGCCTCGCTGCGCTGCGGGAGTGCATGGCATGAGCAACCCCCTGGACGAACTGGCCAGCGAATACGTGCTGGGCACCCTGCCCGGCGAACAGCGTGCCGAGGTGGAACAACGCCTCCCGCACGACCCCGAGCTGCGCGCGGCCGTCGACGCCTGGGAGCAGCGCCTGCTGCCCCTGACCGCCTTGGCCGCACCGGTAGCGCCCTCACCGCACCTGTGGCAGCGCATCGAGCGCAACCTCAGCGGCGTGCGCACCCCGTGGTGGGACCTGCTGGCACTCTGGCGCGGCCTGGCCGGCGCCGGGCTGGTGGCGACGCTGGCCCTGGCCGCGCTGTTGCTGACCCGCCCGACGAGCACTGAGCCGACGTTTGTGGTGGTACTGGTCGCCCCACAGAACCAGGCGCCGGGCTGGGTGATCCAGGCCAGCAACAACCAGCAGATTCAGTTGATCCCGTTGGGGGTGATGGAAGTGCCAGCGGACAAGGCCCTGCAATTCTGGACCAAGGGCGATGGCTGGCAGGGCCCGGTGTCGCTGGGGCTGGTCAAGCCGGGGCAGACGCTGTCGGTGCCGCTGGACAAGCTGCCGCCGCTGTCGCCTAACCAGCTGTTCGAACTGACCCTGGAAGACCCGCGCGGCTCGCCGACCGGCAAACCGACGGGGCCGATCCAGGCGATTGGCCGTGCGGTCAGGGTGCTCTGATTAGGCCACGCTGGGCAGCCACACGCGAAACCGCGCGCCGCCCAAGGGCGAGGCTTGGGCGACCAAGGTGCCGCCCTGGGCTTCCATGGCGCGCCGGCTGATCGCCAACCCCAGGCCGAAGCCACCGGTGGCGCGGTCGCGGCTGCGGTCGAGGCGGTAGAACGGTTCGAAGATGCGCTCCCGCTGGTCCAACGGGATGCCGATGCCATCGTCGTCCACCCAGATCTCGCAGCCGTCGGGCCCGACCCTGACGCCGACCTGGATGCGTTTATCGCAGTAGCGCGTGGCATTGCGCAGCAGGTTCTGCAACACGCGGGCGGTGAGGCGCGGGTCGAGGTTGAAGCGCTCGACGGCGCAGTCCAGCGCCACATCGATGACGATCTCGGGGTTCTCCAGCTCGTCGTCGACGCTGCCGAGCACGCTGTCGATAAATTCATCGAGCACCACTTCGACCCGCTCAGGCAGTTGCGCCGGGTTTTGCAGGCGGCTGTAGGACAGCAGTTCCAGCACCAGTTCATCCAGCTCGCGAATATGGGCCACCAGGCTTTGCAAGCGTTCGCGACTGGCCTGGGGCAAGTCGTCGGACAGTGCCAGGGCCAGGCCGAAATCCAGGCGCGTGAGCGGCGTGCGCAGTTCATGGGACACGGCGTTGAGCAGGTCGCGCTGCTGGTTGAGCAACTGTTCGACATCATCGGCCATGGTGTCGAACACCGCCGCCAGGCTGCCGATGTTGGAGCTGGGGGGGATGCGTGTGCGCTCCGTCAGGTTGCCCCGGCCCAATTGCGCGGCGGTGCTTTTCAGGCGTTCGAGGTCACGCCAATGGGGGCGCAACCACACCAGCAGGCACGCCAGCAACGCGGCGCCGATCAGCACGTTCATCGACCAATACAGCAGGTTCATGTCCAGCGGGTCCGGGGGAATGGTCAGCTTGACCACGAACTGTTCGTTGATCGGCGAGCTGATGTCTTCCATCCAGCCCCACTCGCCCAGGCGGATCACCGGCTTGCCCTCGGCCAGCCGCTGCGCCTCGGCGGGGGTGTAGCTGGCGTCCTGGCGCAACAGCAGTTGCACCTTGAGCGGCGCAAAGTCGGCGCTCAACTGTTCGGTCAACTGCGACCAACGCTCCACCGGTGCGCGCAGGTACTGCTTGACGATCAGCTTCTGCATGCCGCGGGACTGCTCGACGTTGTAGTCCATGTAGCGGTGTTCGAAGAGTTGGATCACCAGCTTGGGAATCAGGAAGATCGCCGCGCTGTAGGTGACGATGGTAATCAGGTACAGCCGCAGGAGTACGCGAAACATCGCTCAGCATTCCCACTCGGAACGGCTGAACAGGTAGCCCTTGCCCCACACGGTCTTGATCTTGCGCGCTTCGCCGGCGTGGTCGTCGAACTTGCGCCGCAGCTTGGAGATGGCCACGTCCACCGAGCGGTCGGTGCCGTTGAACTCGATGCCGCGCAGGCGTTGCAGGATCTGGTCGCGGCTGAGCACTTCGCCCGCGTGGCGGGCCAGCACCACCAGCAGGTTGTATTCGCCGCTGGACAGCTCCACCACCTGCTCGCGCCAGGTCACGGTGCGTTCCGACAGGTCGATGCACAGGTTGCCCATGAGGATCTGGTCGTTGGCCACCTGCGGTTCGGACAGGCTGCTGCGCCGCAGCAAGGTGCGCACCCGTGCCAGCAACACGCGGGGCTCGCAGGGTTTGGTCACGTAGTCGTCGGCGCCCATTTCCAGGCCCAGCACCTGGTCGTGGCTGTCGTCGCGGGCGGTGAGCATCAGGATCGGCAGGCCCGCCGAATCGGCGCGCAGCAGGCGGCACACTTGCAGGCCGTCGAGGCCGGGCAGCATCAGGTCGAGGATCACCAGGTCCGGCGGGTTGAGGCGCGCGCGTTCACGTACATGGTCGCCACGGCTGAGCACACTGACGTGGTAGCCATTGCGTTCCAGGTAGCTGGCAATCAGCTCGGAGAGTGCGGCGTCGTCTTCCACCAGGAGGATGTTGGGCATGGTGTTTCCAATCAATACGGTTAAAAGTCATACACAAATCCAATGTGGGAGCGGGCTTGTGTGGGAGCGGGCTTGCTCGCGAATGCGGTGTA
>NZ_JANLGL010000307.1:0-5029 GCF_024655625.1 Pseudomonas sp. 18.1.10 | reverse complement strand
GTGGGAGCGGGCTTGCTCGCGAATGCACTGGGTCAGCCAAACATGTACCGACTGACACCCCGCATTCGCGAGCAAGCCCGCTCCCACAGTTTGAATTGCATGCATCCAGCGATGACGCAGTAGGTCGCCAGGAGCGGATCGACCAGGTAATCCCAATAGTTCTCCGACGCTTTAAGCCGCAGCGCAAACGCCAGTGTCCCCACCACCAGCATCCAAACCACCAGCGTGTTGCGCAGGGCCAACATCAGCAGTGCCAAGGCCGCCACCAGCACAATCATCGGCCGCGGATTGAACCCCCAGCGATACGGATCGACATACGTCAGCCCCATCGTCGCCGGGTACAGCACCACGCCCAGCACACAGAACAGCAGCAACATTTGCACCCGGTGCGGGCGAGCAAGCGGCTGCACCACCCCCAATCGGCTCAAGGCAACCCACGCCAGCAACACCAGCGTGCTGATCGCCAGGTCATCGGTAAAACTGCGCACATACGCCGCCAACGGCAGCTCATTGACCGGGATAAAACTTGCCGCCACCAACACCGGCAACAACCACGGCCGCCACGGCTGGGTGAAGCGCAGCGCGCACAGCGCCACAAACCCCAGCAACACAAAACTCAAATGGGCCTGCCACAGGGCAACCATCACAGACGCTCCGCCAGCCAGGCTTCGTTGAAGCTGACATGTTTGATAAAGGTGTTATTCCACGAATAAACCAGGTGGTAAGTACCGTCCGGGCTGCGGCTGAAATACGGGTACTCGTATTCGAAGTCGCAGCCACGGGGTTTGCACACGCGGTAGTCCAGGTTGCTCAGGAAGCGCTGTTCCAGGGGCAAGCGTTTCGCGCCGCTGGAGGCGCGGAAGCCTTCGCCGATGATCTCTTTGTAGGCCTCGGGGGAGAACGGCGCGCCCAGCGGGTCCGGCGATTGGTCCAGTTGCACCACGGTGCGCCACTGACTGAGCCGGGCGTCGGTGCCGTAGAGGCTGAGCTTGAAGCGGCCGTCTTGCAGGTCATTCAGCGCCACCAGCAAACCATCGTCTTCAGTGCCCACCGCGGCCAACGACGAGTTGGGGTTGGCCGGTTCCAGCGGGTACGGCTCGCTCCAGGTTTGCCCGGCGTCGCTGGTGCGGCTGGCAAGCACGCGGTGATGGGTGTCGCCGGCGTACCGCAGCATCGCCACGGCGCGCTGGCCGTCCAGCGGCACGATGGTCGGTTGCAACGAATGCTTGCCACGGCTGATGCGGAATTTGTCGATCACCGCACCCTCGGCGCTCAAGTACAGGTACTCGGCAAACTTGCCCATGAACTCGTGGTACACCGGCAAACCGATGGAGCCGTCGGCGTGGAACACCGGCGCGGCGCGCACCAGGGTGCTGATATTGAAAAACGGCGACGTCACCAGTTGCCTTGGCGCCGACCAGCTGGCGCCGAGGTCATCCGAGACCATCACATTGATCGCACTGGCGGCCCAGCCACCCACCGACACCGACACATAAAACATCCACAGGCGTTTGTCCGGCGCGAGGGCGATCACCGGGTTGCCGAGTTTGCGGATATAGCGCTGGGTGCCGTCGCGCGTGCTTTCCCGCGTGGCCAGCACCTGTTCGCCGCCCCATTCGCCGCTGCTGGCATCGAAGCGCGCGGTTCGCACCTGCACATCAGCGGCGCCTTCGCGGGAGCCGGCGAACCACACCGCCATCAGGTCGCCACCGGGCAGGGCGGTGACGGAGGAGGAGTGCACAAAGTCCGTCAACTGCGTCGACACAAAGCGGCTGGTGTATTGCGGGGCCGCTGCGACTTTCGCGGTATTCGGGCTGGCCTGGGCAAACGGCGCCAGCACATGGGGCGGATGGCTTTGCCAGGCGGCGAAAAACGCCGCGAGCACGCTGCAAATCAATAAGGCGGAGCGCATAGGAGACCTGTGGATAAAAGGATTACTGCCCACGCTCATCCGGCAGGCGCTTCCTGCGACCGGTGAGCATGGATAACGGCAGGTTGTCGCGCACCTGGACACTTTCAAACAGCGCCGCCAGCACATGGATGCACACCAGGCCCAGCAACCCATTCGCGGCGGTCTCGTGGATTTGCTGCGGCCAGTCGGCGCCCCACAGGGCATCGATTTCCTGCATCAAAAAGCCGCTGACGCCGAGGGTGAGCAGCGCGAACAACATCAACAGCATCACCAGTGCGCCAATCGGCGAATGACCCAGGCGATGCTTCGGCCGGCGATCGAGCAACGAACGCAGGTGGGCATTCAGCCGTTTGGGTGTAGGCCAAAAGTCCGCCCAACGTGCGCTGCGCGGCCCGACGAACCCCCACACCACGCGCACCAGCAGCCAGGCCATGGCGTAGTAGCCCAGCCAGACGTGCCAGTCATCGCCCGCTTCGTTAAAGAAGTAGTTGGCGACGAAGACCCCGGCAATCGACAAATGAAACAGCCGCACCAACGGGTCCCACAGGCGCAGGGATTCGCCTGGCATCAACCTTTGATCTCAGTCTTCACGGCTTTGCCGCTGACCGGGTCGTGGTAGATCTCGACCTTGCGCTTGTCTTTGTCGAAGCCGTAGATCTCGTAGCAGTTGCCGTCGGTGACCTTGAACTTGCTGATCGTGTAGCCCTCGGCCTTGAGCTTGTCCTGGAAGGCTTTTTCGTCTTGCCATTGCGAGCGTTCGGCGGTGGTGCACTGCGGGCCGGCGAGGGCCAGGGGGCTGGCGAGGACGAGGGACAGCAGGAGAATTTTGCGCATGGAAAAGCTCTCAACAGAGGTGGGAGATTTCACAGTGCTAAACCAACCTTAGGGCAACCTTAGTTGGCAACGCGCCGTAACATCTTTGCCGGGGGCGCTCCGCTGAAACCCGGCATGATTTCGCGGTTTCCTACAGAGATTTCGTGATGCGCCTACTCCTTGTCGAAGATGATCGCGCCCTCGGCCAGGGGATTCGCGTGGCCTTGGGCGCCGAAGGCTACACCCTCGACTGGCTGCAAGATGGCGTGGCGGCCCTGCATGCGCTGCGCACGGAATCCTTCGATCTGCTCCTGCTCGACCTCGGCCTGCCACGCCTCGACGGCCTCGACCTGTTGCAGCAACTGCGCGCCGAGCAGCACGACGTGCCGGTGCTGATCCTCACCGCCCGCGACGGCACCGCCGAGCGCATCGCCGGCCTGGATGCCGGCGCCGACGACTACCTGGTCAAACCCTTCGACGTCGAAGAACTGAAGGCCCGCGTTCGCGCCCTGTTGCGCCGCAGCCAGGGCCGTGCGCAACCGCTGCTGGAGCACGCCGGCATCAGCCTCGACCCGGCCACCCAGCAAGTGCGCTATCAGGATGGGGAAGTCATCGTCACGCCGATGGAATACCAACTGCTGCACCAACTGATGGTGCGCCCCGGCAAAGTGGTGACCCGCGAGCGCCTGTCCCGCGCGCTGTACGGCTGGCAGGACCGGGTCGAGAGCAACACCCTGGAAGTGCTGATCCATAACCTGCGCAAGAAGTTATCCACAGAACTGATCCGCACCGTGCGCGGTGTTGGCTACGTGCTGGTGCTTAAACCATGAGCTCGGTGCGCGCGCGCATCCTCATCCCCGTCTTGGTGCTGATCCTGCTGGGCGACGCGCTGATTAGCTGGCTGGTGCTGCGCGACAGCCACCACGAAATCGAAGAAGTCTACGACGCCCAACTCGCCCAAAGCGCGCGCCTGCTGCAAGGCGTATTGCGCCAGCGCGACCCTGGCGAAGCCGATTGGAACAGGTTGCATGAGGCCTTTGACCAGGCGATGAGCCGCGTGGGTGAAGAGGGCGTCGCCCACCCCTATGAAACCCGTCTGACCTTTCAGATCTGGCGCGCTGACGGCCAACTGCTGGTGCGCTCCGCCGAAGCGCCCGTCTTGGCCGCACCGCCTGCGACCCTCGGCGCCCATGACCTGATGGACAACGGCAACGACTGGTGCGCCTTCCTCCTCGCCGACCCGCAGCAAGGGTTATTGATCTGGGTGGGCGAGCGCGACGACATTCGCCAGGACGTGATCCAGCGCATCATGCGCCACACCCTCTGGCCCACGTTGATCGGCGTACCGCTGCTGGCGGTGTTGATCTGGCTGGTGATCGGTTGGGGTTTCAAACCGCTGCGCGCCATGGCCCTGTCGATTCGCGGGCGCAATACCGACACCTTGCAACCGCTGCACTTGGCGCCACTGCCCAGCGACCTGGAACCCATGCAAACCGCGCTGAACCGGCTGCTGGTGCAAGTGGATGACCTCTTGGAACGCGAACGCCGCTTCATCGCCGACGCCGCCCACGAACTGCGCACGCCGTTGGCGATCCTGCGCATCCACGCACAAAACGCACAAAGCGCCGAAACCCCGGAGCAACGCCGTGAAGCCCTGGAGTTTCTGGTCAACGGCGTCGACCGCGCCACCCGCATCGGCAGCCAACTGCTGACCATGGCCCGCATCGAACCGCAACTGAACAACCCGGTGCGCAGCCGCGTGCAACTGACCGAGTTGGTGCGCGAAGAACTCGCCGAGCTGGCGCCGCTGGCCATGGAGAAAGGCGTGGAGTTGGTGCTGGAAGGCGAGGAAGAGGTGTGGGTGGAGACTGAGCCTGTTGCGCTGGCGATTGCGTTGCAGAATCTGGTGACCAATGCGCTGAATTTTTCACCTGCTGGCAGTGAAGTGAGAGTGGTGATTGGCGCCAACTGCCTGAGCGTGGAAGACCAGGGGCCGGGGATTGATGAAGCGGAGTTGGGGCGATTGTTTGAGCGGTTTTACAGCCGGGGGAATGCCAACGGCGCGGGGTTGGGGTTGGCGATTGTGGAGATGATTGTTGGCAAGATTGGGAGTCGGTTGGCGTTGCACAACCGCGAACACGGCGGCTTGAGCGCCCGCCTGGAATTCTGACCCGGCACCAATCCCCTGTGGGAGCGGGCTTGCTCGCGAAGGCGGCGTGTCAGTCGATTCAAGTGCTGGCTGATCCACTGCTTTCGCAGGCAAGCCAGCTCCCACACTTAGACCTGCGCCAGGCTCGGAAAATG
>NZ_JANLGL010000306.1:0-5066 GCF_024655625.1 Pseudomonas sp. 18.1.10 | reverse complement strand
GACCGAGTTCCAACTTTGGAATGCAGTCAAATGTGGGAGCGGGCTTGCTCGCGAAAGCGGCCTCAAGCGCGCCGCCAATCACAACTTGGCAATCGACACCTCAGTGGATTTCACAAACGCAATCACCTCACTGCCAATCACCAACTCCAGCTCCTTGACCGAGCGGGTGGTGATAACGGAAGTGACGATCCCGGACGCCGTCTGCACATCGATTTCCGACAACACGTCGCCTTCGACGATTTCCTTGATGGTGCCTTTGAACTGGTTACGTACGTTGATCGCTTTAATAGTCATGTCGTTCTCTCTTCGTGGGACGCGTGAGTTATTGAGCCCAACGCAATTGCGTCGGCAGCGGTGAAACAGGTTCGGGTTCCGGTGGCGTGCCGGGCAGCGACAGCACACGGTTGAGCACTTCGGCTTCCAGCGCGGCCAGGCGATGTGAGCCGCGAGCACGTGGGCGTGGCAGGTCTACGATCAGGTCCAGGCCGATTTCGCCGTCTTCGATCAAGATCACCCGGTCGGCAATCGCCACGGCTTCGCTGACGTCGTGGGTGACCAACAACACGGTGAAACCGTGTTTTTGCCAAAGGTTTTCGATCAGTTGCTGCATCTCGATGCGGGTCAGGGCATCCAGCGCGCCCAACGGCTCGTCGAGCAACAGCAAACGCGGCTGGTGGATAAGCGCACGGGCCAGTGCCACGCGTTGCTTCTGGCCACCAGACAACGCCGCCGGCCACTCATTGGCGCGTTCGGCCAGGCCGACTGCTTCCAGGGCTTCCAAGGCTTTTGGGCGCCAGTTGCCTTTAAGGCCCAGGCCGACGTTGTCGATGATCTTTTTCCACGGCAGCAGGCGCGCTTCCTGGAACATCAACCGCGTGTCTTCAATCGCTTCGCTCAGCGGTGCGGAACCGGCCAGCAGCTCTCCGCCGCTGGCTTTGTCCAACCCGGCCAGCAGGCGCAGCAAGGTACTTTTGCCGCACCCGCTGCGGCCGACCACGGCCACGAACTGGCCCGCCGGAATATGCAGGTCAATCTCTTTGAGCACTTCCCGCGCACCAAAGGCTTTGCGCAGTTTGCGCACCGCCAACGGGATGCCCTTGAGCAGGCGCGGAGGTTGTTGAGCGGTCATGCCGCACCTCCTTTATTCACTTGATACGCCGGATGCCAGCGCAACCACACACGTTCCAGGCCGCGGGCGGCGAGGTCGGCGAGCTTGCCGAGGATGGCGTACATGACAATCGCCAGCACCACCACGTCGGTCTGCAGGAACTCCCGAGCGTTCATCGCCAGGTAACCGATACCGGAGCTGGCCGAAATGGTTTCCGCCACGATCAGCGTCAGCCACATAAAGCCCAGGGCAAAGCGCACGCCCACCAGGATCGACGGCAGCGCGCCCGGCAGGATCACCTGGCGGAACAGGCTGAAGCCGGATAAGCCATAGCTGCGCGACATCTCCACCAACGCCGGGTCGACGTTGCGGATGCCGTGGTAGGTGTTCAGGTAGATCGGAAACAGCGTGCCGAGGGCGACGAGGAAAATCTTCGCCGTCTCGTCAATGCCGAACCACAGGATCACCAGCGGAATCAGCGCCAGGTGCGGCACGTTGCGGATCATCTGCACCGAGCTGTCCAGCAGGCGCTCGCCCCACTTCGACAGGCCGGTAATAAAGCCCAGGGCCAGGCCGATGCTGCCACCGATCACAAACCCCAGGCCCGCGCGCCAGCCACTGATGGCCAGGTGCGTCCAGATTTCGCCGCTGGCCACCAAGTGGACGCCCGCCGCGATCACCGCACTCGGCGCCGGCAGAATGCGCGTGGACAACCAACCGGCCGACACCGACAACTGCCATATCGCCAGCAACAGAATCGGCAGCACCCAAGGCGCCACGCGGTGGCTTAGTTTTTCATAGTTCATGGGCTGCCTCAGCTCGCCGACGCAGCTTTGGGAAGGATGTCGTTGGCGACCATTTCGCCGAACGGGCTCACATACCCGGCGCCTTTAGGCAGCTCGGGACGTTCGATATCCAAGTGGGGGAACAGCAATTCGGCGACGCGGTACGACTCTTCCAGGTGCGGATAACCGGAGAAGATAAAGGTGTCGATGCCCAGCGCCGCGTACTCATTCACCCGCGCCGCCACGGTTGGGCCATCGCCCACCAGCGCAGTGCCGGCACCGCCACGCACCAGGCCGACGCCGGCCCACAGGTTGGGGCTGACTTCGAGGTTGTCGCGGCTGCCGCCGTGCAAGGCGGCCATGCGCTGCTGGCCCACCGAGTCAAAGCGCGACAGCGAAGCCTGGGCGCGGGCGATGGTGTCGTCGTCCACATGGGAGATCAGTTTGTCGGCGGCTTGCCACGCCTCTTCGTTGGTTTCGCGCACGATCACATGCAGGCGGATACCGAAACGTAGGGTGCGTCCGAGGTTCTCGGCCTTGGCCCGCACCTGGGCGATTTTTTCCGCGACGGCCGCTGGCGGCTCGCCCCAGGTCAGCACCATTTCCACTTGCTCGGCAGCCAGATCCTGGGCCGCTTCGGAGGAACCGCCAAAGTACAGCGGCGGACGCGGTTGCTGGATCGGCGGGTAGAGCAACTTGGCGCCTTTGACGCTGATGTGCTCGCCGTCGTAATCCACGGTTTCGCCTTCCAGCACGCGGCGCCAGATGCGGGTGAATTCCACCGAGGCCTGATAACGCTCTTCGTGGCTGAGGAACAAGCCATCGCCCGCCAGTTCTTCCGGGTCACCGCCGGTGACCAAATTGAACAACGCACGCCCGCCAGACAGGCGGTCGAGGGTCGCGGCCTGACGCGCGGCCACCGTCGGCGAAATGATCCCGGGGCGCAGGGCGACGAGGAATTTCAAACGCTGGGTCACCGGGATCAGCGACGCCGCCACCAACCACGAATCTTCGCAGGAGCGCCCGGTGGGGATCAGCACCCCGCCGAAGCCCAGGCGATCAGCGGCCTGGGCCACTTGCTGCAAATAACCGTGATCGACGGCGCGAGCGCCTTCGGCGGTGCCAAGGTAATGGCCGTCGCCGTGGGTAGGCAGGAACCAGAAAATATTGAGGCTCATGGAGTTGTCTCCTGAAGTAGTCGGATTACGGCGCTTTGGCAACGGCGGCGGGTGGCGTCCAGATCACGTCCTTGATGCTCAAGGGTTTCGGGATCAATTTGAGTTGGTAGAAGGTGTCGGCGATTTTCTGCTGGGCGGCGACCACGGCCGGGGTCAGGAACAGTGCGCCATAGCCCTGGCGTTTCACCGAGGTCAGGGTGATGTCAGCCGGCAGGCCGAGCAGCGGTGCGACTTGATCGGTGACTTCCTGCGGGTTGGCCTTGGACCATTCGCCCACGGCGCGCACTTCTTCGATCAGGGCCTTGACCACTTCCGGGTGTTGTTCGGCATAGGGCTTGGTGGCCAGGTAGAACTGATGGTTGTCGGCGATGCCGGTGCCGTCACGCAGGGTGCGTGCTTGCAGCTGTTTCTCGGCGGCGGCCTGGTACGGGTCCCAGATCACCCAGGCGTCCACGCTGCCACGTTCGAACGCGGCGCGGGCATCGGCGGGTGGCAGGAAGACGGTCTGCACGTCGGTGTATTTGAGGCCGGCATCTTCCAGCGCACGCACCAGCAGGTAGTGCACGTTGGAGCCTTTGTTGAGCACGATTTTCTTGCCCTTGAGCTCGGCCACCGATTTGATCGACGAGTCTTTCGGCACCAGGATCGCTTCACTGGTCGGCGCCGGTGGTTCGTAGGCGACGTAGAGCAGGTCAGCGCCAGCCGCCTGGGCAAATACGGGTGGGGTTTCGCCGGTGACGCCAAAGTCGATGGAACCGACGTTGAGGCCTTCGAGCAATTGCGGGCCGCCTGGGAACTCGGTCCACTGCACGTTCACACCCTGGGCAGCGAGGCGCTTTTCCAGCGTGCCCTTGGCCTTGAGCAGCACCAGCGTGCCGTATTTCTGATAACCGATCCGCAGGGTCTCGGCGGCTTGGGCTTGAACAATGGCGCCGAAGGACACAGCCGCAGCAAACAGTGCGACCAGACCACGACGCAAGATGACAGTGCGCATGGCGCTCTCTCCAATCAATGCGTTTAGGGGGTTGGCTGCACCTGCTTGGCCGTTGGCGGCTGAGTAAGGTGAGTACTTCCAGGTTTCGATGTGGCTTAAATGCTCCAGCGAGCACTCAACAAACGTTCATTCAACAGGTTCGGGTCCAGCGGTTTCGGGCGGCGGGCCATGGCGCCGTAGAGCGTTTCCAGGGCCTCGTGCAAACGCTGTTCGAGCACCGGCACCAACTGCGCCTGGGCGCTGCCTTCGGCGTAGGCGATCTGGCTGTCCTCGGCAAAGATGCCGTGGAGCAACTCCTGGGCCTTGAGCGCCGACAGCACCGGCTTCAAGGCGTAATCCACCGCGAGCATGTGGGCGATGCTGCCGCCGGTGGCCATTGGCAACACGATCTTGTGGGCCAGGGCGCGCTCGGGCAGCAGATCGAGCACGGTCTTCAACGCACCGGAGAACGACGCCTTGTACACCGGCGTGGCGATCACCAGGCCGTCGGCGTTGGCGACTTGCTGCAACAGGTCGATGACCTTGGGGCTGTCGAAGCGCGCGTGCAGCAAGTCTTCAGCCGGGAAGTCCCGTATCTGGTAACTCACCACTTCCACGCCTTTGTCTTGTAGCCACTGACGGGTTTTTTCCAGCAAGACCCCGGAGCGGGAACGCTGGCTGGGACTGCCTCCAAGTGTTACGACCAACATTCAGGAATTCCTTGAGCTAGTGCCGGCGGTTCGCTGTGTGGCGATGGCGCCAAGATGGGACAGACCATATCAGCAGATTTATATATCTTTAAATCTTATTTTTTCATGTGTTTATTCTTTAAATGCATATGGGCTGTATGAAACGCCGGGCGAAAAAAAAGGCCGTGAGAACGGCCTGAAAACCCCTGCATTGTGAGCCTTGAAATGCGATCTAAATATGAGAGATGGCTTGTGTGGGAGCGGGTTTGTGTGGGAGCGGGCTTGCTCGCGAAGGCGGTGGATCAGTTGAAGAATTTGTGACTGACACACCGT
>NZ_JANLGL010000305.1:0-5105 GCF_024655625.1 Pseudomonas sp. 18.1.10 | reverse complement strand
TCACATTTTTGATTGCATTCCAACCAAGGGTCAGGCCAGTTCAGGGGCGCTAGCGTACGCCTGTTCCAGCAGCACGGTGAAGCGCACAAACGCATCCACTGCACCTTTTTCCACGGCGGCTTCTTCTTCAGCGCTGAATTCCAGGCCATCGAGGGTGCGGGTGAAGCTCTTCCAGCCTTCGGCACGACCACCGGCCGGCTCGCCCAGGTGACGGGCACCGAAGGTTTCGCTCAGGCCCAGGCCCACGGCGCGCTTTATCAGGAACGCGGCGCCCAGCTTGGAACCTTCGGACACGAACAGCCAGCCCAGGGCTTCGGCCTTGCTCGGGCTGTTCACCGCACCGGCAACGGGCGCCGGCACGTCGGTGTCGAGGTCGGCCAGGTCCAGCTTGGCGGCGTCGGCGCGGCAGCGTGCGGCCAGGTCCGGGACGATCTCGATCAGTTCGGCATCGTTGTACAGGGCCACCAGTTCCGATTGGAACAGGTATTGCGCCACCACGAAGCGGGCAAAGTTGGCTTGGGTTTCGAACGGCGCGTGGGCTTTGACGAGGGCGTCGAGCTTGGTGTGCGGTTCGTTAGTGATCTGGTTCAGGCGCTGGGAGCGCAGGCTTGGGCGTTCTGCGGTAGAGGTAGCGGTCATGGAAAAAGTCCTTGAGAAGGGGGAGCGCCTTGTTGCTCTTAAAGAGAGCCGTTATCAAATAGACGAACAAGAAGACGCGGCACAGTAAAAAAACCTCACCCCGTTTATAAAATATCGGCGGGGTGAGGCAGGCGCTGTCAGATATCCCAGATCAGGTTGATCGCAAAGTTGCGGCCGGGCTGGGTCAGGCGGTCGATATTGGCGGGGGCGGTCACGCCGGCTTCGCCGATGCTGTCGAAGCTGCGCACGTCGTCCCAGTTCCAGTATTTCTTGTCGGTCACGTTGTACAGGCCGCCGTTGATGGTTACGTCGTTGGTGACTTTGTAGAAACCGGTCAGGTCGACGATGCCAAAGCCTGGGGTCTTGAACGGGGCTTTGCTGGTGTCGCCGTCGGGGGAGAAGAAGGTGTTTTTGTCGACACGATCCTGCTTCTTGACCAGGGTCCAGCTGACCAGTGCGCCGTAGTTTTGCTGTTCGTAACCCAGGCCAAACACGCCCTTGAGCGGGTTGACGCTGTTGATCGGCTCGCCGGTGTCTTCGTTGCGGCCGTAGGCATAGGCCACCGAGCCCTGGGTGTACAGGCCTTGCGGTGCGCCGAAGCTGTCGAGGTTCAGGCGACCCTTGGCTTCCACGCCCTTGATGGTGGCGCGCTTGATGTTGCTGGCCTTGAACGCGGTGCCGGTGGGGGACAGCAGCGCCGCGTCTTCGTTGATGAAGTCGTGGTACTTGTTATAGAACACCGCCACGTCGAAGTTGCCTTCCTCGAAATTGCCGCGCAGGCCGGTTTCGAAGCTCTTGCTGCTTTCTGGCTTGAGGTCCGAGTTGGGTTCGACCACGTAGCCTTGCTGGATGTTTTCGAAGCGGCCGTACAGGGCTTTGGCCGACGGCGTGCGGAAGCCTTCGGCGTATTGGCCGAACCAGGTGTAGTGATCGGTCAGGGCGTAGGTCAGGCCGAATTTCGGCGATACGCGGTGCCAGGTCTTGTCGCTGTCGTCGTGGGCGTAGACACGATTCGGGTCGGTGGCGTTGAGGAAATCCTCGGTCAGCTTGGGCTTGAGCTGGGTGTAGTCATACCGCACGCTGGGCAGGAAGGTCCATTTGCCCCAGTTGATCTGGTCCTGGGCGAACAGCGCGTAGGTGTTGATGGTCGGGTCCGGGAAGTCGCTGGCCGGGACGACTTTGTCCGACGGGAAGGTGCTCGGGCCGCCGACGGCTGCGCAGTAGGTGCTGACGGTCAGGCAGGTGGCGCTGCCGGTGCGTGAACCGGTGACTTTCGCCTGCTTGATTGTGGTGCCGTAGGTCAGCACGTGGTCGGTGTCGCCAATGGCAAACGCCTTGTCCAGCTGGGCGTCGAACACCCATTGTTTTTCCTCGTAGAGCGTCTGCCGTTGGCGCAGCAAATTGCGCGCACCCGACACGTAGTGTTCGTCCGTGGTCTGGTCGGTCTTGGCGATCTGGTAGTTGAGGCTGGTCTTGATGCGGTCGGCAAACAGCGTGTCGACGGCAACGCTGTTTTCCAGGCCAAAGCGTTCGCGGCTGATGGTGTCGTTGCCCGTGCGGGCGCGGTACAGGTTGCTGTTGAAGCCGGTGTTGTACGGGCCGCCCACGGCGCTTTTCTGATTGGTGTCGCGGTCGTCCTTGTACTTCTCGTAGGTGAAGCCCAGGCGGTTGTCATCGCCGTAGTTCCAGCCCAGCTTGGCCAGCACGTTGGTGGTGCGCGCGTCTTCCGGGTTGGCGGCGGTGCGGTTCAGGCCGGTGACGTTGTTGCCGTCGTAGGATTCGGTCTCGTGGCCGTTGCGCTGGCTCAGGTGCAGCAAACCGTCGACGTCCTGCACGCGGCCGGCGACGGTGCCGGAGGTCAGCCAGCTTTCGTCGGCGGAGCTGTAGCCGGTCTTCAGGCGGGCGCCGACGTCCTGGCCGGGCTTGATGATGTCGTCGGGGTCGAGGGTGAAGTAGCTCACCGCGCCGCCGATGGCGCTGCTGCCGTAGAGGGCCGAGGCCGGGCCGCGCAGGATCTCGACGCGTTTGACGATCTCCGGGTCGACGTAGTTGCGGCGGGTCTGCGCGTACGGGCCGTTGGAGAAGTGATCGGGCACTTCGACGCCATCGACCTGGGTGAGGATGCGGTCGCCGTCGATGCCACGGATATTGAAGCCGGCATTGCCCGAACGGGTGCCGGCGCCGCCCACCGAGACACCGGGCTCGTAGCGCACCAAATCGCGGCTGTTGCCGACGTTGAGGCGGTCCAGCTCCTGGCGATCATGCACGCTGACGGTGCTCGGTACGCTGGTCACATCCTGCTCGTGGCGGGTGGCGCTGATGGTCACTTGTTGCAGGTTGAGGGTGCCGCCGGCCGCACGCTTTTCCAGGACGATGTTGTTGTTGCCCAGTTTGCGGTAGCTCAGGTTGGTCCCCACCAACAGCTGGTCCAGGGCTTTTTCCGGCGACAGTGCACCGCGTACGCCAGGGGACGACACACCCTGGCCCAGCTCTGCCGGCAGGCCGACTTGCCAGCCGGTGACGCTGGTGAAGGCGTTCAGCGCGGCCACCAACGGCTGTTGCTCGATGCTGAAGTTGTAGTTGCCGTGGCTGCGCGGGGCAGGTTCGGCAGCGGTGGCGGCCATTGCCGGCGCGCCAGCCAGCAGGATGGCGGCGGTCAGCACGGACAGCACGGGCAAGGAAGACCGGCGGTTGAAACGAGAGGACATCGAGAGCGCTCCGGAGTACGAATCTTATAGTCGCGAACTGAAACAAATAGGAATCAGTTGCATTGGCTAAGACGAGACGTACCACCAGAGGTTATCGAGTAAAAATAATTCTCATTTAGTTCAGGATCACCAGAGCCGGGTATTCCGACAGCTTGGCCGAGGTGATGTGGGCGAGTGAGCGCACCACGTCCAGGGGCTGGTCGAGGCGGTAATTGCCGGTGACGGCGACGCTGGCCAGTTGCTCGTTGTTGTTGACGATCCAGCCGGGGTAGTAGCGGCGCAGCTCGGCGAGCACTTCGCTCATCGGGCAGTTTTCAAAGATCAGCCGGCCCTGCACCCAGGCCAGGTCCTTGTTGGCGTCCAGCTTGGCGGGCGGGCCGAAGCCCTTGGGGCCAATGCGGATACTTTGCCCGGCGCTCAAGCGCACGCGTGCATCGTCGAAGGTGTTGCTCAGGTCGACGTCGCCGCGTTGCACCTGCACCTGCGCCTCGCCATTGAGGTAGCGCACGGCAAAGGCGGTATCGCGCACGCTGGCGCGCACCGGGCCGGCGTCGATCTCCAGGGGCAGGCCGTGGCTGGGGGCCACTTCAAAAAAGGCTTCGCCCTGGTACAGGCGGGCGACGCGCTGCTGGTCCTTGATGCGGCTGGAAAACGCCGAGTTGGTGTTCAGCAGCACCTTGGCGCCGTCGTCCAGTTGCAGGCGCTGGCGTTCGCCGACCACGGTGAGATGGTCGGCTTGCAGGCGCACTGGCAGGTTGCTGAAGCTGAACAGGCCAATCAGCAGCACGGCGGCGGTAGCCAAGGGTTTCCAGTGCGGTTTGATCCGGCGCCAGGCGCTCGGCTTGCGCGGCGCGGCGAGGGCCACGGCGGCGCTGTGGACCGGCGCGCCACCCCAGGCAGCCTGGGCCTTGGCGAACGCTTGGACGTGGGCCGGGTCGCTGGCCAGCCAGGCTTCAAACTCGGCCTGCTGCCCGGGTTGCGGGCATTGCAAGGCGATCAGCCAATCGAGGGCCTGGTCCATAGCCGTGTCTTGCAACACCTCATGAGCCAGCTCATGGGGGTGCCGTTTATTCGGGTCCGTCACGGTGTTCCTCGGGTCTTCGCCACGTTTTATTGATCTTTCCTACAGCGCAATCAGGTGCAGCTTAAGGCCGATCCAACCTTTCGGCCACACCTACGCAGATGGCCATGATTAGTTTCAGTTCCTTTTGCACGGTGCTCAAGGACACGTCCAACTGATCGGCAATCTCCTGGTAACTGCAACCATGCAGGCGGCTGAGGATGAAAATCTGCTGCTGGCGGGCGCTCAACTGGCCCAGGCTGACGCTCAAGTGCTCAAGCAATTGCTCGGCCTGGGTGGCATCTTCGGGTGTGCTGATGGGCGCGGCGACGCTTTGCAGGATGTCCAACGGGACATCTTCCTGCAACGTGCGGGCCTGGATCCTGCGGGAACGCAGGTGGTCCAGCGCCAGATTGCGCGCCGTTTGGTAGACGAAAGGTTCAAGGTGATCGATAGGCCGCTCACTGAGGGCCCGGGTGACGCGCAGGTAGGTTTCCTGCAACAGGTCCTCTGCGGTGCTGTGGTTGTTCACCATGCGCTGCAAGGTGCGCAGCAAAATCACCCGCTGGGTGAGAAAGACGTGGTTGAAGCGAGATTGGCTCACAGTGATACCAGACCGATTTGCAGTGAATGATAATGCTTATCATCAGCGCAAATGGCAAGCGGCACTTTTGTGGGTTGACGCAGGACAAATGTGG
>NZ_JANLGL010000304.1:0-5127 GCF_024655625.1 Pseudomonas sp. 18.1.10 | reverse complement strand
GGTTCAGTCGCCTGATGCATTGGCTGACACTGCGCTTTCGCGAGCAA
Organism: Pseudomonas sp. 18.1.10; assembly: GCF_024655625.1. Taxonomy (NCBI): domain Bacteria; kingdom Pseudomonadati; phylum Pseudomonadota; class Gammaproteobacteria; order Pseudomonadales; family Pseudomonadaceae; genus Pseudomonas; species Pseudomonas sp. 18.1.10. The sequence goes on along the minus strand of NZ_JANLGL010000304.1, from coordinate 5,080 downwards.
GCCCGCTCCCACATTTGATCTTCACACTACTCAAGGATGTTACTCGGCATACGCCCACGTCATCCGAAACGACGCACCGCCCCACTCCGAATCCAGCACCTCCACTTGCCCGCCATGCCACTGCGATACCCGCTGCACCAGCGCCAACCCCAGGCCAAAGCCACCGGTGCGGCGGTCGCGGCTGGCATCCAGGCGCATGAACGGCTGGAAGATCTTCGCCCGCCCCTCTTCGGGCACGCCCGGGCCGTCATCGCACACCCGCACTTCATAACCATTGCCGAACTTGACCAGCGACACTTCCACACGCCGCTCGGCGTAACGGATGGCGTTGCGCAGCAGATTGATTACCGCCCGCGCCATGAAGCGTGGTTCGATCTGGATAAAGTCCACTTCACAGGTGCGCAACGACAACTGCACACCCGCCGCCTCGGCCTCCAGCGCAACGCTGCCGATCACGCTGTCGAGCCAGCTGTGGGCCTCGATGCTTTCCCGGGTGACCTGGGTCGCGCCGCGCTCGAGGCTGGCGTAGGTGAGCAGCTCGGAGACCATTTCTTCCAGTTCACCCAGGTCGGCGTACATGTCGGTTATCAACGCGCCTCGCAGGACCGGATCGGCCTGCTGCTTGAGCTGGTCGAGTTCGAACGACAGGCGTGCAATCGGTGTGCGCAACTCATGGGAGACCGCGTTGGTCAGTTCGCGCTGGTTGGCGATCAGGCTCTCGATACGTTCGGCCATCTGGTTGAAGTGCCCGGCCAGCTCACGCACGGTGGAGCGGCGCGGCAGAAGGATGCGCGAGCCAAGGTCGTTGTCGCCAAAACGCTGTGCGGCCAGGCGAATATGCTCCAGGTCCCGCCAGTGCGGGCGCACCCAGAAATACAGGACGATGGCCAGGCACAGGCCGAGGAACCCATAGGCCCACAAGTACAACCACTTGGGTTCTTCCGGCAGTTTGATTTCCAGCAGTTGGGAGCCGCCGTCGATGTTGGCGATGAACTCCATAAAGTCGCCACGCACCACCAATTGCCCGGCCGCCAGCAATTGCTGTTCCCGTGAGCTGAGCTTCAGCTCATCACGCGCCACCAATTTAAGATGCAGCCCGTAGTGGCTTTGCAATTCGGCCAGGCGCGCCGCCCGGCCCGCTTCTGGCACCGGGCGCAATTGCTCGACCAAACCATAGGCCGGGCCGCGCATGGCTTCGCGGTTATAGGTTTCATTGGCTTCGGGCAGCAACTCGTCAAAGGTGTAGTTGACCAGCCAGATGGCCCCCGCCAGACCCAGCGCGAGGATCACATACAGGCGCAGAAACAGCCGCAGCATCTAGACCTCCCACGCGAACGGATTGAACAGGTAACCCTTGCCCCAGATGGTCTTGATGCACACCGGCTCACGGGGGTTGTCGTTCAGCTTGCCGCGCAGCTTGCTGATGTACACATCAACACTGCGATTGAGGCCGTCAAACGCGATGCCGCGCATGCGGTTGAGGATGTCATCGCGGGACAGGATCGTGCCCGAGTGGCTGGCCAGCAACCACAGCAATTCGAACTCCATGGTGGTGAGGTCGATCTTCTCCTCGCCCAGGCTGACCACCCGGCACGTGCGATCAATCGCCAACCGGCCGAACGCCAGGGAGCCGCGCACCGTGGGTTCAGGCACCTGGCGCCGCTGCAAGGCGCGCAATCGTGCGAGCAGTACCGGCGGCTTGATCGGCTTGATTACATAGTCGTCGGCACCGGACTCCAGGCCCAGGATGTGGTCCAGGTCGTCCTCCTTGGCCGTAAGGATGACGATGGGTGTGTCAGAGACGTTGCGGATGCCGCGGCACACATGCAGGCCGCTCTGCCCCGGCAACATCAGGTCGAGCACGACAATCTTCGGCTTGAAATCCAGGAACGCCGCCAAGGCTTCATCGCCCCGGTGCACCACGCGCACGTCAAAGCCATGCTGCGACAGAAAGTGTGCGATCAGCCCTGCCAGTTTCTCGTCGTCTTCAACGAGCAATACCTTGCCCAGACCCAGGTTTTCCATAAGTTCTCAGTGTGCGACGCAGATTGAAGTGCAGGCATTATAGGTGGCAAGCTGGGCAACTTAAGCAACTGGCCAGCACGGCCCGACGAAGCTTCATGCTTTTAAGACTTTTTAACAAATAGCCTGCAATCTTTAACGCCATTCACAGGGAGTTGTATGCGCAAGGATTACCTGGCGTTTTTTGTCTCGCTGTTCCTGTCACGGCTGGCGGATCAGATCCTGCTGTTTATCGTGCCGTTGATCGTCTTCCAGACCACCGGCAGTGCTTCCTGGGCCGGGCTGGCGTTTTTCGTCGAATCGCTGCCGCGTTTTCTTGCGTTTCCGCTGTGCGGGGCGTTGTGCGACAAGTACCCGCCCGTGCGCATCCTGCATATCAGCCAGGTCTATCGGGCGCTGGCCTGCGTGCTAGCCGTGGCGCTGTATGGCCTGTTCGACGGCATCTACTGGATCGTGCTGCTGTCGGCCGTGTGCGGGGTGTTGACCACCCAGGGCATCATGGCCCGGGAAGTGCTGATGCCGCATATCTTCCAGCAGTACAGCTATGCCAAGACCCTATCCTACTCACAGATCGCCGACCAAAGCGGCCTGGTACTCGGCCCCCTGGTGGCGGCGCTGATGCTGGAAGTCTGGCCGTGGCATTGGGTGGTGCTGGGGATTGCCGGGCTGTTTGTGCTGGCGGACGTGGCGATGCGCGTGTGGCAGCGTTCCAGCACAGTCGTCCCAACCGTTTTCGAGCAGCATCGGGATATCTGGCTGCAGCCGCTGCGGATTGCCTTTGGGCATATCCATACCCTGAGCGGGCTGAAACGCCTGATTGCGTTGACGATGGGGGTCAACTTGGTCATCGGCGTCACGCTGGCCACATCCGCCGCAATGGTCACTGGCCTGTACGCCGCCGGCAAAGACGCCTACGCCTTGCTGCAAGCGGCCGGCGCACTGGTGACCATCGTGATTCTGTTCTACCTGGCGCGCGCCACCTTGCCGCTGAGGCTGCTCGGTGGACTTTCCTACGCCATGATTGCCCTGGGCGCACTGATTACGGCGATCAGCCCCACTCTATGGCTGTATTCCCTGGGCTTTCTGCTGGTGATTGGCTTCGACAAGATGTACAGCGTGTACATGCGCAGCGTGCGGCAAAAGGTGATTCCGGTGCAGGACTTCGGCAAGACCGTGGGCGTGATTACCTTGCTCAACAACCTGCCGCAACCGCTGGCGGGCCTGACGATTGCGGTGTTGGCGGCGCCCTTGGGCGTGCAAGCGGTGATCCTGCTGCTGGCGGGCATCACCGCATTGATCGGCGTGGCCGTCGCCTCAGGCTGGCACGCCACTGTGAAAGCGGAACTCGACGTCGGGTGACTCGATCAATTCCTGCTCGGCTGCCCGCACTCGCTCGATCACCAGGGGCACGTCTTTGGCGTCGCCGTATTGGTAGGCCAACTTGAGGTAGCCCTGGAAGTGGCGCGCCTCGCTTTTCAGCAGGCCGAAGTAGAACTTGCCGAGTTCTTCGTCCAAATGCGGCACCAGCGCTTCGAAACGCTCGCAACTGCGCGCTTCGATAAAGGCGCCGACCACCAGTGTATCCACCAGCTTGACCGGCTCGTGGGTGCGCACGACTTTGCGCAAACCCGAGGCGTAGCGCCCGGCATTCAGTTGGCGCAGTTCGACCTTGCGCTTCTTCATCAGGCGCATGACTTGTTCGTGGTGCACCAGTTCTTCCCGGGCCAGGCGCGACATCATGTTGATGAGGTCGACATGGCTGTAGTACTTGGCGATCAGGCTCAAGGCGGTGCTGGCGGCTTTGAATTCGCAGTTCTTGTGGTCGATCAGCAGGGTTTCCTGATCGGCCAAGGCCGCCTGGACCCAGGCGTCGGGGGTGCGGCAACCGAGGAATTCGTGGATTTCGGGCAGGTTCATCGGGCTCACGGGCAAAGGATCACAAAAGGGCGCCGATTATACCGACCACGCCGCAGACCACCAGCCACCGGCCTTGATGTGTATCAACATGACGTGCGCCGGGCAGCAACTATAGTTGTTCCATGCCCCCCCTTTTCATGGAGAACCCGAACATGCAAGCCATCCGCAGCATCCTGGTGGTCATCGAGCCCGAGCATTCGGAGAGCCTGGCCCTCAAGCGCGCCAAGCTGATTGCGGGGGTGACCGGCGCGCACCTGCATTTGCTGGTGTGCGACAAGAAGCATGAGCATTCGGCGCTGTTGAGCCTGCTCAAGGCCGGCTTGCAGGAGGACGGCTACAGCGTCACCACCGAACAGGCATGGAATGACAGCCTGCATGAAACCATCATCGATGTGCAGCAGGCCGAAGGCTGTGGGCTGGTAATCAAGCAACACTTTCCCGACAGCCCGCTGAAAAAGGCGTTGCTGACGCCGGCGGACTGGAAGTTGCTGCGCTATTGCCCGACGGCGGTGCTGCTGGTGAAGACATCGACGCCGTGGGCGGGCGGCGTGATCCTGGCGGCCATCGATGTGGGCAATACCGACGCAGAACACCGTGAACTGCATGCGGAAATCGTCGGCCATGGCTTCGACATCGCCAGCCTGGCCAAGGCCCAGCTGCATGTCATCAGCGCCCATCCCTCGCCGATGCTGTCGGCGGCGGACCCGACGTTCCAGCTCAAGGAAACCATCGAGGCGCGCTATCGGGAACAGTGCCGGGCCTTCCAGGCCGAGTTTGATATCGACGACTCAAGGCTGCACATCGAGGAAGGCCCCGCCGACGTGCTGATTCCCTTTGCAGCGCACAAGTACAGCGCCGCCGTCACCATCATTGGCACCGTCGCGCGTACCGGCATTTCTGGCGCGTTGATCGGCAATACGGCGGAGGTCGTGCTCGACAAGCTGGAAAGTGACGTGTTGGTGCTCAAGCCGGCGAGCCTGATGGATCACCTGGAAGAGCTGGCGGCTAAGTCCTAAGGGCGACGAGGATCAAAATGTGGGAGCGGGCTTGTGTGGGAATGGGCTTGTGTGGGAATGGGCTTGTGTGGGAGCGGGCTTGCTCGCGAATGCGGTCTGCCAGTACCAAAAATGTTGCCTGACCC
>NZ_JANLGL010000303.1:0-5140 GCF_024655625.1 Pseudomonas sp. 18.1.10 | reverse complement strand
GTCAGTTAATGCATGTATCAACTGACAGACCGCATTCGCGAGCAAGCCCGCTCCCACAGGGGTTCTGTGATAATCCCGTTAGAGAAGGTGTGCCTGTTCATGAGCAAGACCGTCGCCATCCTGATCTTCCCCGGCGTCCAGTCGCTGGATGTCACCGGGCCCATGGATGTGTTCTGCGAGGCCAATCGCTTCCTGCCCAGCCAGGACCATTACCAGCTGGAAGTCATCGGCCTCGCCCACGGCAACATGGCCGCCTCCAACGGCCTGTCACTGCAGGCCCACCGGCATTACAGCGAAGCTCTGCAACCCTACGACCTGCTGCTGGTCGCCGGTGGCCCGCAATTGCCCTTTGAGGATTTCGGCCCGGCGTTCGATGCCTGGCTACGCGGCGCCACCGAACGGGCGCGGCGCTTCGGTTCCATCTGCAACGGCGCCTTTATGCTCGCCCGCGCCGGCTTGCTGGACGGCAAAACCGTCACCACCCACTGGAACGATGCCGCCGACCTGGCGCGCCTGTGCCCCACGGCCCAGGTCGAGGCTGACCGTCTGTACGTGCAGGACGGCAACCTCTACACCTCGGCGGGGGTCACGGCGGGGATCGATTTGTCCCTGTATTTGCTGGCCCAGGACCATGGCCCGGAAGTCGCGCTGAGCGTGGCCAAGCGCCTGGTGGTGTTTACCCAGCGCTCGGGCGGGCAGTCGCAGTTCAGCCCGTTTCTGACGCCCCACGCCGAAACCACCTCGGCGGTGGCGTTGGTGCAGTTGTATGTGTTGGCGAACCTGACCGGGGATTTGACCATCGCCGACCTGGCCAAGGCGGCCAATATGAGCGCGCGCAATTTCTCCCGGGTGTTTGCCCGTGAGGCGCGCATCACCCCGGCGGAATTTGTCGAACGGGCGCGGGTGGATGCGGCGCGGGTGATGCTGGAAAGCAGCCAGGCACCGCTCAAGACCGTGGCCTATCAGTGCGGTTTTCGTGATGCCCAGCATATGCGCAGTGTGTTCAACCGCAGGCTCGGCGTGACGCCACAACAGTTCCGGCTCAATTTCGCCGCACCGATATAGCGGCGCCCCCAATCAACTGTGGGAGCGGGCTGGCAGCAGTTTCAAGATGCCACGGGTATTGGCGGTGATTTCTTCATCGGTGAAATGCGCCTGCTCATAACCCCCCTCGATATACGTCTCCGCCTGATCCCCATAATGCCGGTCAAACGGCACGCCGCTTTGCCCCACCGGGTTGATGGTCAGGGCGTGGGCCACGTCGGCAAAGTCGATCAGGCGACGGGTCGAAGGCCCGTAGGTCACCGGCCAGGGCGCCGGGCCGATGTTGGCTGATTGGTTGTTCGGCACCTCGTGGCTGCCCGGTGCCGGGAACGGGCCGACGTTGAACACCAGGTCCAATGGCTTCTGCATGCCCAATGGATGGCCGTGGGTCAGGGTGTGGGCCTTGCCCCATTGCCACTGGCTCGGGTCATCGCCGAAGGTGCTCTTGAGGTGGGCGAGGCTGTTGTCCCAGGCTTGTTTGACGGCTTCGGCGCGCTGGCCGCTCCACCAGGGTGAGTCCGGCGCGGCCGCCAGGCGCGGCAGCGCGGCGTCGATCACGCGGGTGCCGAGCAGGGTCTTGAACATGCCGTCGCCGAGCTTGGGGTGGAACGCCGCGTCGGCGAGGTTGAACAGGAACTGGTTGAACAGCGTGGCGCTGGTGGAATCCAGCGGGTAATCGCCTTTCCAGGCGGCCAGTTGTTCGACCAGCTGCAATTGCGCCGGGTCCTTGACCACCTCGCGCAGCACCGGCAACAGCGGCGCCAGCAGGCGTGGGCCAAAGGCCGTGGTAGTACCCAGTTGCAGGGCCTGGCTGTTGGTGACATCCCACTTCACGCTGTTGTCGCTCAACTGCGCGTTCAACTGCTGACCACGGTCGGCCAGGTTGTAATAGCCGGGGATCTCCAGGCCGATGGGCGACACCGGCTGGGCATTCGCCGACACCACATAACCGCGCGCCGGGTTCTCTTCCTGCGGGTTGGCGCTGAACGGGTAGAAACCCAGCTTGTCGGCCTGGGCCGTGCTGCCGTCGAGGATAAACCCGGCGTTGACCCCGGCCGGGCGGATCGGCAACTGCGCCGCCGCCCACCAGCCGATGTCGCCCTTGGCGTTGGCCCACACGATGTTCAACCCCGGCGCCGAGACCTTGGCCGCCGCCGCGCGCGCCTTGGCCAGGGTGTCGGCGCGGTTGAGCTGGTAGAAGCCTTCGAGGATCGGGTTCTGCGTATCGAGAAACGCCCACCACATCGCGATCGGCGTCTTGCCGGCGTTGTCACCGAGCACGTCATTGATGATCGGGCCGTGGGGCGATTGGCGCAGGGTGAGGCTGACCGGGACCTGGCCCTTGACCTTGATCTGTTGCTCGGTGCGGGTCATGTCGACCCAGGCGTCGTGATACCAGACCTGGTTGGGATTGTCCGGGTTGACCTTCTCGGCGATCAGGTCGAGGTCGTCGTTCTGGAACATGGTCAGGCTCCAGCCGAAGTCCAGGTTGTGCCCCAGGAACGCCACTGGTACCAGCGCGTTGTGATAGCCATACAACTCAAAACCCGGCGCCGACAGCTGCGCCTCGTACCACACCGACGGCACCGAGAAGCGGATATGCGGGTCGCCCGCCAGCAACGGCTTGCCGCTCTTGGTGCGGTTGCCGCTGATGGCCCAGGCGTTGCTGCCTTCGAACTGCGGCAGGCCGTTGTCGGCCAGCGCCTGCTCGCTCAGGGACGCGAGGGCGCCAAGGCTCTGCCAATCGCTGGCGGCGAGGTTGAGGGCGCCCTTGGGTTGCCAGTCGAGGTCGAAGACGCCCAGGTAGTCGCTGCCCAATTGGTCGCGTATGTAAGTCAGCAAGGGTTCGGTACGAAAGGCGGCGGCAAAGCTGTAGGCCATGTACCCGGCGACGCTGATGGTGTCTTCGGCGGTAAACGGCCGCTTGGGGATGCCCAGCACGTCGAACTCCACCGGGCTGGCGTGGCTGTCCTGATATTGATTGATCCCGTCCAGATAGGCTTGCAGGGCCTTCCAGTGCGCCGACTCAGGGTCCAGCTGTGCGACGTACGTGGCGGCGCGGTCACGAATGCGCAGGCTGCGGAACAGCTTGTCGGTCTCCAGCACCTTGGGCCCGAGCACTTCGGCCAGCTCGCCACGGGCCAGGCGCCGCATGATCTCCATCTGGAACAGGCGGTCCTGGGCATGCACGAAGCCCAGGGCGCGATACAGGTCGGCCTCGTTTTCGGCGCGGATATGCGGCACGCCACGGTCGTCATAGCGCACCGTGACCGAACCTTGCAGGTTGGCCAGCGTCACCGTGCCCTGGCGGGTCGGCTGCTTGCTGTAGAGGTACACGCCGGCGCCAACGGCGACCAACACCAGCAGAACCGCGAGAACCTGCAAGACGCGCTTCATGAACTTTCCTTAGCCAGAATGGGTAACGGACTACTGCTCTTTAGGCCACGAACAATAGCAGCCCACCGCCAGGGTGTGCGTGGCATTCACCTCGCGGCCGTCTTCCAGCGCTTGCAGGATCGGCTCGATAAAACTGTTGCTGGAATTGCACGTCAGCCCCTCGCTGTAAGGCCCGAAATACGCGAGCTTGCCCGTGCGATCCCAGATCCCCACGGCGGGGCTGGCCGGCACTTGATCGGCGCCGGGCAGGACGGTGAGGATTTTCATCTGGCGCAGGTTGTCGGGCAGTTGGCCGTGGCTGCCGGGTTTTTGCAGGGCATAGAACTCGACGCCCTGGGGCGCGTAGTGCTCGATCAACTCGCCGAGGTGTTGCTGGTTGCCGACGTTGCACGGGCAGGCCGGGTCCCAGAAGTGCACCAGGCGGATCGGGCCGGGGCCGGCGAGGTCGGCCGGCAGCTTCAACGGGTCACCGGAAAACACCGCCGTGTGTTCGCTGAAGGCGCGCAGGTAGCGGCCCTGGAACCAGTCATACGCCGCCCACAGCACGCCGGCGCAGAGGACCAGGAGCAGGCTGGCAAACAGGGCGGAACGGTAGGGCGGTCGCATTCAGATGTATCCTCGAAGGTCGCGTAGCTTGCCATGCTTGTCCTGACAGATGAATATCGCAGCTCGATATTCATCCGCGCCGTAGTCTGGAAGCCTTTATGCCCGTCACCTTTGACCCCGATCATCTGCGCGAAAGCTTGCGGCACTTGGCTGACGCTCAGCCGCTCTCGGTGGAGGCGCGGGTCTACCAGCGTTTCTACGGGCTCGATCAGGCTGTGAGTCGCCTGGGGCGTTTCGAGGTGGCGGGGTTTCAGGTGGTTGCACAAGTGTGGTGGCCGGCTGCGCCGGTGGCGACGATGTTCATGTACCACGGCTTTTACGACCACATGGGGCTGTATCGCCATGTGGTGAAGTGGGCGCTGGACCAGGGCTTTGTGGTGATCGCCTGCGATCTGCCGGGGCACGGTCTATCCAGCGGCGTGCGCGCCAGCATCGATGATTTCGCGGTGTACCAACAGGTCGTGCAGGCGCTGTTTGCCGAGGCGAAAGCGCTGCAATTGCCGCAACCCTGGCACTTGTTCGGGCAGAGCACGGGCGGCGCGGTGGTGGTGGATCACCTGCTCAACCATGGCGCCGACAGCCCGGCCCAGGGCAGGACGTTTTTGTTGTCGCCACTGGTACGGCCACGGGCGTGGGGTTGGTCGCAACTCAGCTATTACCTGCTGCGGCCGTTCGTCAAAGGCATTGCGCGGCGGTTCAGCGACAACACCCACGACCCGGCATTCCGGCCGTTCCTCGAAGCCGACCCGTTGCAGCCGCGCCAATTGCCCACCGCCTGGGTCGGCGCCCTGGCGCGCTGGATCAAACGCATCGAAGCTGCACCGCGCAGCCCACGGCGGCCGGTGATTGTGCAAGGCGAGGAAGATATGACGGTGGACTGGCAGCACAACTTGCAGGTGCTGCGGGGTAAGTTTGATGAGCCTGAAGTGTTGATGCTGGCGCGGGGTAGGCATCATTTGGCGAATGAGATTGCGGAGATTCGCGAGGAGTACTTCAGTTTTCTCACGGACCAACTGAAGTAACGCAGTTCAAATGTGGGAGCGGGCTTGCTCGCGAATACGGTGTGTCAGTCACAGATGTTTCGACTGATCCA
>NZ_JANLGL010000302.1:0-5171 GCF_024655625.1 Pseudomonas sp. 18.1.10 | reverse complement strand
ACATCAGCTACAGATAGGCTGACTGACACGCCGCATTCGCGAGCAAGCCCGCTCCCACATTTGGATTGGGTGTCCACTGCTTAGAAGGAGTGAAATCATGCGCATCGGACTAGTCGGCTACGGCCACGGAGGGCGCTTTTTTCATGCGCCGCTGATTGCAACCTTGCCCGGCGCCACCTTTGTCGGTGTCGTCACACGATCCCCCGAACGCCGAAAGCAGTTGGCGAGCGACCACCCCGGCCTCAAGGCCTTCGACTCCATAGGCCAGATCGTCGAAGCCGGCGTTGATGCCCTGGTCATCTCCACCACCCTCAAGGGCCGACCCGCCCTGGTGCTGGAAGCCATCGAACACGGCATCCCGGTGGTCAGCGACAAACCCTTCGCCGCCAATGCCGAACAGGCCCAGGCATTGATTACCGCCGCCGAACGCCATGAAGTGCTGCTCAGCGTCTACCAGAACCGGCGCTGGGACTCGGACTACCTGACCCTGCGCAAACTCATCGATGCCGGTGCCCTGGGCACTATCACCCGCTTTGAATCCCGTGTGGAGCGCTACAGCCCGCAGGCCGTCGGCAATGCCAGCGGCGGCGGTTGGCTGCGTGACCTCGGCAGCCATCTGGTGGACCAGGCCCTGCAACTGTTCGGCCCCGTGGACCGCGTATTCGCGCAGTTGCAGTTCAGCGCGGAGCACCCGAGCCTCGACCACGGCTTCTTTGTCGCCCTGACCCACGCCAACGGGGTGATTTCCCACCTGTGGGGCAGTGCGTTGCAAAACAGCCAGGCGCCGCGTTTTCGGGTGAGTGGCACCTTGGGTTGCTACACCGTCGAGGGGCTGGACGGCCAGGAAGACGCCTTGATGGCCGGCAAGACCCCGAAAACCGAAGGTGAGCACTGGGGCGCGGAAGAACACCGGCGCTGGGGCTGGTTCGAACAAGGCCCGGAGCGGGAGCGGGTGCCGTCGGAAAAGGGCTGCTGGACACAGTTCTATCAGCAGTTGCAACGGGCTGTGCAAGGGCAGGGGTCGTTGCCGGTGGATGCCTATGACGCGTTGGAAACCACCCGTATATTGGACGCCGCACGCCTCAGCGCCGAGCGCCAGCAGGTGGTTTCAACAAAAATAGAATAAAATTCTAAAACAGGTTGATATGGAAATTATTTTCCAATAAAGTCTTTTCCAGGTTGCATAAAGTACGTCTCGGGCTCGATCCCGGCGGCTCAACAAAAACAAGATCAAAAACAACCAGGTACCGTCAGATGAAAATCTTCAACGCTGTACTGCGAGTTTTACGCCCAGCCCTTGCGCCCCGCGGCCTGCCCCGCGCCCGGCCGTTCTACTTCTCCTTTCTCAATGTGTTGTGCGTCGAAAACAAAGGCGCCCTGGTCTGCTGCATTCCAGGTGCCCCCGTCGTTCGGCTGCCTGCCGAACGCTGATAAACGCAACGTCTAAAAAAACCAACAAGAAAGTGGAGACAGACCGTTCATGAAGACCCCGATCCGTTTTACCGCGCTGGCCCTATCGCTGTTGTTTTCCAGCGGCGCAGCCCTGGCGGCCGATCTGAAAGTCGGCGTGACCTTTTCCAGCTTCGATGATAACTACCTGACCAGCGTTCGCGGCTACATGGAGCAATACGTCAAGGCGCTGCCCAAGGGCGATGGCGTGCAGTTGCAGTTCGAAGACGCACGCGCTGACGTGGTCAAGCAACTGAGCCAGGTAGAGAGTTTCATCAGCCAGAAGGTCGATGCGATTATCGTCACGCCGGTGGATACCGCCTCGACGGCGCGCATCAGCAAAGCCGCGACCGAAGCCGGGATTCCACTGGTGTACGTCAATCGCCGGCCAGACCAGAAGGACTTGCCCAAAGGCGTGGCGGCGGTGACCTCCGACGACGAAGAGGCCGGCCGGTTGCAGATGCAGTACATCGCCGAAAAAATGGGCGGCAAGGGCAATATCGTGATTCTGCTGGGTGACCTGGCAAACAACTCCACGACCAACCGCACCAAGGGCATCAAGGATGTCCTGAAAAAATACCCCGACATCAAGATCGAGCAGGAGCAGACCGGTATCTGGCTGCGTGACCGCGGCATGACCCTGACCAACGATTGGCTGACCCAAGGCCGCGAGTTCAACGCCGTGCTCTCCAACAACGACGAAATGGCGATTGGCGCGGCCATGGCCCTCAAGTCCTCCGGGAGCAAGCCGGGCAGCGTATTGATTGCCGGTGTGGACGGCACCACAGATGGCCTGAACGCGATCGCCAAGGGCGAAATGGCCGCGTCGGTCTTCCAGGATGCCAAGGGCCAAGGCGTCGGCGCGGTGGACGCGGCACGCAAGTTGGCGAACAAGGAGACGACCGAACAGAACATCGTCATCCCGTTCAAACTGATCACGCTGGACAACCTCAAAGACTTCAAATAACAACAATAAGCCAGCAGGGCAGCTGTGCGGTTGCCCTGCCGATGGAGTACCTCCCTATGCTCGCTCAAGCCACTGTCTCGCAGCCTCCCGGTGCCCAGCCGATTGAGTTGGAAGAACCCTACCTGTTGGAAATCGTCAACATCAGCAAAGGCTTTCCCGGCGTCGTGGCCCTGGCCGATGTGCAACTGCGCGTACGCCCCGGGACGGTGCTGGCGCTGATGGGCGAGAACGGTGCGGGCAAATCGACGTTGATGAAAATCATCGCTGGCATCTACCAGCCCGACGCCGGGGAAATCCGCCTGCGGGGCAAGCCCATCGTGTTCGAGACGCCGCTGGCGGCGCAAAAAGCCGGGATCGCGATGATCCACCAGGAACTCAACCTGATGCCGCACATGAGCATCGCCGAGAACATCTGGATCGGCCGCGAACAGCTCAACGGCCTGCACATGGTCAACCACCGCGAAATGCACCGCTGCACCGCCGAGTTGCTGGCCCGCCTGCGGATCAACCTGGACCCGGAAGAACACGTCGGCAACCTGAGCATCGCCGAGCGGCAGATGGTCGAGATTGCCAAGGCGGTGTCCTACGACTCCGACATCCTCATCATGGATGAACCGACCTCGGCCATTACCGACAAGGAAGTGGCCCACCTGTTTTCGATCATTGCCGACCTCAAGTCCCAGGGCAAAGGCATCGTCTACATCACACACAAAATGAACGAAGTGTTTGCGATTGCCGATGAAGTGGCAGTGTTCCGCGACGGTCATTACATCGGCCTGCAACGCGCCGACAGCATGAACAGCGACAGCCTGATCTCGATGATGGTGGGCCGTGAGCTGAGCCAGTTGTTCCCGGTGCGCGAGACGCCCATCGGTGACCTGCTGATGTCGGTGCGCGAGCTGACCCTGGACGGCGTGTTCAAGAACGTCTCGTTCGACCTGCACGCCGGCGAGATCCTCGGCATTGCCGGGTTGATGGGCTCGGGCCGCACCAACGTGGCCGAGACTATTTTCGGCATCACCCCCAGCAGCAGCGGCCAGGTCACCCTGGACGGCAAGGCGGTGCGCATCACCGACCCGCACATGGCCATCGAGAAAGGCTTTGCGCTGTTGACCGAGGACCGCAAGCTCAGCGGCCTGTTCCCCTGCCTGTCGGTGCTGGAAAACATGGAAATGGCCGTGCTGCCGCACTATTCGGGCAACGGTTTTATCCAGCAGAAAGCCCTGCGCGCGCTGTGCGAGGACATGTGCAAGAAGCTGCGGGTGAAAACCCCGTCCCTGGAGCAGTGCATCGACACCTTGTCCGGTGGCAACCAGCAAAAAGCCTTGCTCGCGCGCTGGTTGATGACCAACCCACGCTTGCTGATCCTCGATGAGCCGACGCGGGGCATCGACGTCGGCGCCAAGGCCGAGATCTACCGCTTGATCTCCTTCCTCGCCAGCGAAGGCATGGCGGTGATCATGATTTCGTCGGAGCTGCCTGAAGTGCTGGGCATGAGCGACCGGGTCATGGTGATGCACGAAGGCGAATTGATGGGCACCCTGGACCGTTCCGAGGCGACCCAGGAAAAAGTCATGCAGTTGGCTTCCGGTATGACGGCAGTTCACTGACGTACAGAATAAAAAAAGGTGATGGGCTATGAACGCAATAACGGATAACAAACCGGCCACGGCGCCAACCAAAACCCGCCGGCGCATGCCGACCGAGCTGAGCATCTTCCTGGTGCTGATCGGCATCGGCCTGGTGTTCGAGTTGTTTGGCTGGATCGTGCGTGACCAGAGCTTCCTGATGAACTCCCAGCGCCTGGTGCTGATGATCCTGCAAGTGTCGATCATCGGCCTGCTGGCGATTGGCGTGACCCAGGTGATTATCACCACCGGGATTGACCTGTCATCCGGCTCGGTGCTGGCGCTGTCGGCGATGATCGCTGCCAGTTTGGCGCAGACTTCCGACTTTTCCCGGGCCGTTTTCCCCAGCCTGACGGACTTGCCGGTGTGGATCCCGGTGGCGATGGGGCTGGGCGTGGGGCTGCTGGCGGGGGCGATCAACGGCAGCATCATTGCCGTGACCGGTATCCCGCCGTTCATTGCCACCCTCGGCATGATGGTCTCGGCCCGTGGCCTGGCGCGTTACTACACCGAAGGCCAGCCGGTGAGCATGCTCTCGGACTCGTACACGGCCATCGGCCATGGCGCGATGCCGGTGGTGATCTTCCTGGTGGTGGCGGTGATCTTCCACATTGCCCTGCGTTACACCAAGTACGGTAAGTACACCTACGCCATTGGCGGCAACATGCAGGCGGCGCGCACGTCCGGGATCAACGTCAAGCGCCACCTCATCATCGTCTACAGCATCGCAGGACTCTTGGCGGGCCTGGCCGGCGTGGTGGCCTCGGCGCGTGCGGCCACCGGGCAGGCGGGCATGGGCATGTCCTACGAGCTGGATGCGATTGCGGCTGCCGTGATCGGCGGCACCAGCCTGGCGGGCGGGGTAGGGCGCATCACCGGCACGGTGATCGGCGCACTGATCCTGGGCGTGATGGCCAGCGGGTTTACCTTTGTCGGGGTGGATGCGTATATCCAGGACATCATCAAGGGCCTGATTATTGTGGTGGCGGTGGTCATCGACCAATACCGCAACAAGCGCAAGCTCAAACGCTGACTCAACCTCCTGCCAGGCGCAGGGCAAAAATGTGGGAGCGGGCTTGCTCGCGAAAGCGGTGTATCAGTCACTGATGTATTGACTGCAAGACCGC
>NZ_JANLGL010000301.1:0-5191 GCF_024655625.1 Pseudomonas sp. 18.1.10 | reverse complement strand
AATGCGGTGGGTCAGCTGCCACATGCATCGGCTGATACACCGCCTTCGCGAGCAAGCCCGCTCCCACAAGGGATCTCAGCGCCTACAGTAAGTCTGTATTCCAATCAGTAAAACGCCCCGCCACACCCCCTCCGGAATTCCCCCTAAACGTCAGCCTCTTCTGAATATCTCCCCACCCGCCGTTTAGCCCTTTGCCGCCATTGACGCCTCTTGGCCAACCCTCTTATCTAGCGCCCAGAGGATTGGATCCTATCCCGGCTATTCACTGAATCGTTCTTTCCAGCCCCTGCCCGCACCTCGCGCAAAGGGCCGGAACGATTGCTGCTGGCTGCATCAAGGAGATTACTTATGACGCACACCCTGCTCACCGCGCCGACCCTGCCACAGGCCCTGCGAAACGGCATCAACGCCCTGGCTGCCGCACAATTGCAGGTCGATATCGCCCCCTATCCCCACATGGATGAGGGCGACCTGATCGAGCTGTTCTGGAACAACTGCTTTGCCGCCTCACGCCGGGTGACCGCCTGCAAGGTCGGCACACCCACGCACCTGCGTGTGCCGGAAAGCTTTGTGCAGGATGGCCCGGCCCAGCTTCATTACCAGGTCATGCAAGTCGGCCACGCCGCCGCACGCTCGGCCGTGACCCGGGTGCGCGTAAAGACCAACTACCCAGGCGGTCAGCCCTCGCCCCTGTACTGCGACGAAAACCTCAACCTCGCCCCTGCCAGCCTGCCCGAGACCATCCGCCGCTACGGCGTCAACGCCAGCCAGGTGCGGCGCGGTATCCCCCTGACCATCGAGCCCTACCTGAACATGACCTGCGGCGACGCCATCACCCTGCGCTGGGGCGACGTGCGCCTGGACCTGCCAAAGATCCGCGCCAGGGATATCGGCCTGCCAGTGCAGGTGTGGGTGCCTTCGGCGGTGATCGTCGAAGCCGGCGACGACAGCCGCCTGGAGGTCACGTACTGCATCCTTGATCGCGTCGGCAACAATTCGCGCTGGGCGCCGGCACGCACGTTGCGCATCGCCGCCGGGACGCCGACCCGCCCGGCCGGGACGGGGCTGATCTATCAGCCACGTCCCCTCGGCTCGCCCTGCGAACCTGGGTGACGGGCCTTCTATGCTTATTCCAAAAATCACGTTTATTTAAATATTTAACACGCTTAGGGTATATGCACCGGACCACCGGACATCTTTGATTTTTCTGTTTTCATTTCATTGAATGCGAGGTCGGTATGGTCAGAATTACCCCGGTGTACAACGCCAGGGCATTGCGTGCAGCCAAGGAGCGGCGCTGATGTCTAACTTGGCTCAAACACCCCCCCAGAGTGATCTGGACGTCGCCCCCCTGCTGTTGCCAGCCACCGTGCTGCGCAACGACGCAGAGGCGCTGAACGCGGCCCATGCGCTGGCCCAGGCCGCACGCCTGCAAGCCGCCAAGCGCGATCAGCAACGCCAGCTGCCATGGGCACAATTGGAACAGTTCACCCGCAGTGGCCTGGGCAGCATTTCCATTCCCCGTGAATACGGCGGCCCGCAGGTGTCCTTCGTGACCCTGGCCGACGTATTCGCCATCATCAGCGCGGCCGACCCGGCCCTCGGCCAGATCCCGCAGAACCATTTCGGCATCCTGCACCTGCTGCAGGGCGCAGCCACCGAGCGCCAGAAAAAGCAGCTGTTCCAGAGCGTCCTCGACGGCTGGCGCATCGGCAATGGCGGCCCGGAACGCGGCACCAAAAACACCCTGGAACTCAAGGCGCGCCTCACCGCCCAGGGCGACGGCTACGTGGTCAACGGCCAGAAGTTCTACTCCACCGGCGCGCTGTTCGCCCACTGGGTGGCGGTCAAGGCCCTCAACGACGACGGCAAGCAGGTCATGGCGTTTGTGCGCCGTGGCACTGAAGGGCTGCGCATCGTTGACGACTGGTCGGGCTTCGGCCAACGCACCACTGCCAGCGGCACGGTATTGCTGGACCAGGTATCGGTGGACGCCGAACTGGTAGTGGAAAACTGGCGCATCGGCGAAACCCCGAACATCCAGGGCGCCGTCTCGCAACTGATCCAGGCCGCCATCGACGCCGGCATCGCCCGTGGTGCCCTCGACGACACCATTGCCTTCGTGCGTGAACGCTCGCGCCCGTGGATCGACGCCAAGGTCGAACGCGCCAGCGATGACCTGTATGTGATCGCCGACATCGGCAAGCTGAAGATCGAACTGCACGCCGCCGAAGCCCTGCTGCGCAAGGCCGGCCAGGTGCTGGACCAGGTCAGCGCCGCGCCGATCACCGCGCAGTCCGCCGCCCGCGCCTCGATTGCCGTGGCCGAGGCGAAAGTGCTGACCACCGAAGTGTCGCTGCTGGTCAGCGAAAAGCTCTTCGAACTGGCCGGCAGCCGCGCCACCCTCGCCGAGTTCAACCTCGACCGCCACTGGCGCAACGCCCGCGTGCACACCCTGCACGACCCGGTGCGCTGGAAGTATCACGCCATCGGCGCCTATCGACTGAACGGCACGTTGCCGGCTCGTCACTCCTGGATTTAACCGACCAGAACACTTCCTCTACAAGCTTCTGGAGCACATATGACTTTCTCTGCAAACGTCGCGGTTATCACCAGCGACGAACAAGCCCTTGTTGTCGCCAGCGACCTGGCCGAAGACTTCCGCCGCGACAGCGCCCAGCGCGACCGCGAACGCCGCCTGCCGTTGCCCGAACTGGACGTGTTCTCCCGCTCCGGCCTGTGGGGCATCAGCGTGCCGAAAGCGTACGGCGGCGCCGGCGTGTCCAACGTCACCCTGGGCAAGGTCATCGCGCTGATTGCCCAGGCGGATGCGTCCCTGGGCCAGATCCCGCAAAACCATTTCTACGCCCTCGAAGTGCTGCGCGTGAACGGCACACCGGCGCAGCAACAACGCCTGTACGCCGAGGTATTGGCCGGCCAGCGTTTCGGCAACGCCCTGGCCGAGCTGGGCACCAAGACCGCCCACGACCGCGTCACCTCGATCACCCGCGACGGCGATGGTTTCCGTATCAACGGTCGCAAGTTCTATTCCACCGGTGCGATCTACGCCCAGCGCATCCCCACTTCGGTGGTGGATGAACATGGCGTGCAGCAACTGGCCTTTGTCCCGCGTGACAGCGACGGCCTGACGGTGATCGACGACTGGAGCGGCTTCGGCCAGCGCACCACGGGCAGCGGTTCGGTGGTGTTCGACAACGCGTGGGTCGCCGCCGCCGACGTGATCCCGTTCCAGAGCGCCTTCGAACGCCCGACCACCGTCGGCCCGCTGGCGCAGATCCTTCACGCCGCCATCGACACCGGCATCGCCCGCGCCGCCTTTGAAGATGCGCTGCACTTTGTGCGCACCAAGACGCGCCCATGGATCGATTCCGGCAACGACAAAGCCAGCGAAGACCCGTTGACCCTGAAAAGCTTCGGCCACCTGAGCATCCGCCTGCACGCCGCCGAGGCTTTACTTGAGCGCGCCGGCGAATTCCTCGACCGCGCCCAGGCCGAGAGCAACGCCGACACCGTCGCCGCCGCCTCGATTGCCGTGGCCGAAGTGCGCGCCTTGAGCACCGAGATTTCCCTGGCCGCCGGCAGCACGCTGTTTGAACTGGCGGGCAGCCAGGCGACCCTGGCCGAACACGGCCTCGACCGCCACTGGCGCAACGCCCGCGTGCACACCCTGCACGACCCGGTGCGCTGGAAGTACCACGCGGTGGGCAATTACTACCTCAACGATGCCAACCCGCCGCTGCGGGGGACCATCTGATGGCGAAGAAAAAAATCCTGCTCAATGCCTTCAACATGAATTGCATCGGGCACATCAACCACGGCATGTGGACGCACCCACGGGACACCTCGACCCAGTACAAAACCCTCGAGTACTGGACCGAGCTGGCGCAGATCCTCGAGCGCGGGCTGTTCGACGGGCTGTTCATCGCCGATATCGTCGGCGTGTACGACGTCTATCAAAACTCCATCGACGTGCCGCTCAAGGAGTCGATCCAGCTGCCGGTGAATGACCCGTTGCTGCTGGTTTCGGCGATGGCGGCGGTGACGAAAAACCTCGGCTTCGGCCTCACCGCCAACCTCACCTACGAGCCGCCGTACCTGTTCGCGCGGCGCATGTCCACGCTGGACCACCTGAGCCGTGGCCGCGTCGGTTGGAACATCGTCACCGGCTACCTCGACAGCGCCGCCAAGGCCATGGGCCTCACCGAGCAGGTCGAGCATGACCGCCGCTACGACCAGGCCGACGAGTACCTGGAGGTGCTCTACAAACTCTGGGAAGGCAGCTGGGAAGACGACGCCGTGCTCAACGATCCACAGGCGCGGGTGTATGCCCAGCCGGGCAAGGTGCACAAGGTCGAGCACCACGGCGAGTTCTATCAGGTGGAGGGTTATCACCTGTGCGAGCCGTCGACGCAGCGTACGCCGGTGCTGTTCCAGGCCGGCAGTTCGGATCGCGGTTTGCTGTTCGCCGGGCGGCATGCCGAGTGCGTGTTTATCAGCGGGCAGAACAAGGCCGCGACCAAGCTCCAGGTGGACAAGGTGCGCGCCAGCGCCGTCGAGGCCGGGCGCAATCCAGACGACATCAAGGTGTTCATGGGGCTCAACGTGATCGTCGGCGCCACCGCAGAGGCGGCCTGGGCCAAGCACGCCGAGTACCTCAGCTATGCCAGCGCGGAGGCCGGGGTGGCGCATTTTTCGGCGTCCACGGCGATTGATTTTTCCCAGTACGCGCTGGATGAGCCGATCCAGTACGTGAAGAGCAACGCCATCCAGTCTGCCACCAAGAACCTGCAGAACAACGACTGGACCCGGCGCAAATTGCTCGAGCAGCACGCCCTCGGTGGGCGCTACATCACCCTGGTCGGTTCGCCCGAGCAGGTGGCGGATGAGTTGGAGTCGTGGATCAGTGAGACCGGGCTGGATGGGTTCAACCTGACGCGGATTGTCACGCCGGAAAGCTATGTGGACTTTATCGATCTGGTGGTGCCGGAGCTGCAAAAGCGCGGGTCGTACAAGACCGCTTATGAGACCGGCACGCTGCGCGAAAAAGTCTTCCACAACACCGCCCGCCTGCCCGAACAACACACCGGATCTACCTACCGACGCTAATCAAAATGTGGGAGCTGGCTTGCCTGCGATAGCGGTGGGTCAGCAAAAAAGAGTTGCCTGACAG